>RGEC01000100.1 GCA_009918425.1 Bacteroidota bacterium | reverse complement strand
GCTCCTGCGTCCCCAGTTTTTGTTTCATAAATTCAGGCAGATTGCTGGCCGTGGATACTTCCACTCCCACGTATACAAAAATGGCAATCATACCCATTAAAACCTGAGGCATGCTAATAATGTCCATAATAGAAGCACCTGATTTTTCTTCTTCAATACCGGCTTTGTCTGGAATATTGGAGAATTTAAAAATGGCTGCCACCAGCAGAAATGCAGCACCTAAAACAAGATAAGGCGTTTGAACTGCCTCAAGATTTAGCGTGGTTTGTCCGGATGATACTTTGCCGAAAATGGCAAATGCCACAATCACCGGACCTATGGTGGTTCCAATATTGTTAATTCCACCGGCAAGGCTCAATCGCATGTTGCCTTCTTTGGGATTTCCAAGATTAACAGCCAGCGGATTGGCTGCTATCTGCTGAAGCGAAAATCCCAGACCTACAATAAACAATCCGGAAATCAGCAAAATAAATGAAGCAGAATTGGCTGCGGGTATAAATAGCAGGGTTCCGGCGGCAGAAATGCACAGACCGAGTGCCAGGCCGTTTCTATATCCAATAGAATGAAGAATGTCTGCTTTGCGAATCGATGAAATAATGAAATAAGCCAAAGAGCCTACCGTGTAAGCTATGTAGAAGGCAAAAGAGATTAATTGTGACTGAAGTTGACTCAGATTCAGCGCCTTTTTAAATACCGGAATCAGAATATCGTTGCTTGCTGCAACAAAACCCCAGAAGAAGAATACGGAAATTAAGGTAACGAAAGCACCGGTGTTGTTTTTTTGCATAACATTTTTTTCAAATGTATCAGCGTCTCTCCAGTTTTTCCAAGCGTTCTTCCAAATTTTTTATTTGCGCATCCTGCTCCTTTATAATACTCAGTAAGTAAACAGGCAGTCGGTCATAATGAACAGAGTAAGGAACAATTTTGTTATGGTTGAGAATCTCTTTGCCTGAGGCATCTGTTTCTGCTATGCCCGTGTTGCCTTTCCACTTTCTTTCTGGCCCAAAAACCACAAGTTCAGGCATGAATTCAGCTACTTCTTCAGCAATGAAACCTATTTCATGGTCACCGCCCAATGCCGGCTTCAGGTTGTAAGAAACCGGTCGCAGTGAAAATAGTTTTTCTTTAGAGAATTGAAGGTTTTTAACATTCTCTTTGATATGAATAGTAGAAGATGTAGGCCTTAACTCACCGGCAGATGTACGAACTACTGTAGTGCCCGTACCTGAAGTGCTTGAATTCATTATAAATCGGGCATTGGTTTCAATAACCCCATTGGCCATAATGCCGCCGGTTGCCGGAGTTGATGTGGTTCCCACTCGCAAACTGCCGGTCATATATCCATCACCATCAACCTGTAGGTCATAGCTGGTGGTAGAAGTACTGCCTATTCGCACCCTGCCGGCAAAATTGGATGTAGTAGTGGTCCCGTTTACCAGCAGACCGGATGTTCCTATCGACAAATCAAAGGAAGACGATGGGGATGTGGTTCCTATTCCCACATTTTTAGTGCTGTTTATCCAAATGGCATCGGTGCATTCCCAGCCACCGCTTCCGGTACCACGAACCGTGTAGCTGGTATTGGAAGAAGTGCCGCAACTGATACTGCTGCCACTTCCTCCTGTTCCCGGGGCCCAACTGCTGCCGTTCCATTTCAATACATCATTGGTTGCGGGAGCCGTTGAAGACACACTGCGACCTTGAAGCAGACTTGCATTCCACATAGCGGAATTGTTTAAAGCATATACAGTATCAGCGTTTTTGATTAATCCGGTTCCGGCAAAAATATTCATTCCCTTTAGCAAGGTAGGAGCCCATAAAGAGCCGTTGTATTGCAAAACCTCATCGGTTTTTGGCTTTGTAGCTGAAATGGAGTTATCCTGTAAAAAAGCCGCATTCCACAGTGCAATACTTGCTTTTGCAGATAGAGTGTCACCATTTTTTGAAAGTCCATAACCTGCAACGGTAGGATTGTTGCCTCCACCACTGCCTCCTGTTATTGCTGCAGGTGCCCATGCAGAACCATTCCAACGCAATACGTCATCCTTGGCAGGTGCAGTTGCAACTATGTTGCGGCCTTGTAAATCAGAAGCACTCCATAGTGATTGTTTATTGAGAGCATGTAATGTGTCACCAGACTTCTTCATACCTATGCCTGCTACCACATTTAATGTTCCGCCACCTCCACCGGAGCTTGTTTTGTTGGGTGCCCATTCAGTTCCATTCCATTGTAAAATATCATCTTTGGCAGGTGTTGCTCCTGATATAGGCTTCCCTTTAATTTTTCCGGCATTCCAGATATCCAATTCATTTTGTGCATGTATTGTGTCGCCACTTTTTTTGATACCCTGACCGGCAAGAATGGATGGGTTATTTGTATTGCCAGCTTTTGTTGCATACAAGGCATATGGGACTGAGAGAAGTTGCGTTGTGCCTTTTATGGTAAAGTTAGTCCCACCAGTTGGATCGGTGTTGCACTCCAAAAAATAAGGCCCTTTACTCCAGTCTATAGAGCTCAAATTGCCACTTACAACCGATCCTGCGCCAATCTGAGCGGTTACAAGTCCGTTAGCATTGCTATTTAAATTTTGCAATTCACTATAAACTACAGTCCCTGTTGAGCCACCCTGTCGGATTTTAAGCTCTAAGCCAATAGAGGCGCTCACAACCAGAGTGCCATTGCCATCTCTGATTACTGCCTGATATGAAAATAAATTGGGAGCCTGTGCCTTAATAAATCCAATGAATCCACATACGGCTAAAGTGATTGCAAGTATTCGCTTTTTCATAGTTTTTAAAAAAACGAATATAGCAATTTTATGAATAACAGTTAATAACAGTGAAGAATCAGTATTATAATTCCTTTTTTAGAAATCGACCTGTATGGCTATCCTCTACCTTGGCAATTTGCTCGGGAGTGCCCGTTGCCAGAATTGTTCCGCCTCCTGTTCCTCCCTCTGGACCCAGATCAATAACATGGTCTGCTACTTTTATTACATCCATGTTATGTTCAATTACCAAAACGGTGTTCCCTTTATCAGTAAGTTCCTGCAACACAGACAGCAGCTGCCTGATATCGTCGAAATGTAATCCGGTCGTTGGTTCATCAAGTATATATACAGTTTTTCCTGTGTCCTTTTTGCTAAGTTCAGTGGCCAGTTTCACCCGTTGAGCCTCACCACCGCTAAGTGTTGTACTGCTTTGCCCAAGGGTAATGTAGCCAAGGCCAACATCCACCATGGTTTTTATCTTCCGGTGAATCAGTGGCAAATGTTCAAAAAAGCTCACCGCCTGAGAAATTGGCATTTCCAGCACATCATAGATACTTTTTCCGCGATAACGAACTTCCAGCGTTTCCCGATTATAACGTTTGCCCTGGCAAACATCACATTTTACTTCAACATTGGGTAGAAAGTTCATTTCAATTACTTTTTTCCCACCTCCGCCGCAACCTTCACAACGGCCACCTTTAACGTTGAAACTAAACCTGCCGGGTTTGTAACCCCGTATTTTTGCTTCGGGCAACTCGGCAAATAAATTTCTGATTTCGGTAAAAACCCCAACATACGTGGCAGGGTTGCTTCTTGGTGTTCTGCCAATAGGGCTTTGGTCAATGCGAATAACTTTATCTACATGTTCAAGTCCTTTAATGGAAGTGTGTTCCAACGGTCTGTAATGGGTGTTATATACATGATTATGCAGAATAGGGAAAAGTGTCTCGTTGATGAGCGATGATTTCCCGCTTCCACTAACTCCACTGATGCAAACCAATACGCCAAGTGGAATTTCTACATCCACATTTTTCAGGTTGTGACCAGTGCAACCTTTAAGAATAAGTTTCTCTTTTCCCGCTTTTCTTCTTTTTACCGGAATAGGAATGCTGATTTTTCCGGCAAGGTAAGATGCAGTAACGCTCTCTGATTTGAGGAAATCTCTGGGCAGCGCCGATGCAACGATTTGTCCGCCGTGTGCACCCGCACCCGGTCCAATTTCTACCAGCCAGTCACTGGCCAGCATCATATCTTTGTCGTGTTCCACCACAAGAACGGTGTTCCCCATGTCGCGCAACTCTTTAAGGCTGTCTATCAGTTTTTCGTTGTCTCGTTGATGTAATCCAATTGAGGGCTCATCCAGAATGTACAGCACATTCACCAGTTTACTTCCAATCTGTGTTGCCAGTCTTATACGCTGGGCTTCACCGCCACTTAGGGTTCTGGCCGGACTGTTTAAGCTTAGGTAATCTAGGCCTACTGCACTCAGAAACCCAACCCTTTCCCTTTCCACTCACTCTGGTATTTATGCTTTTTACCGTCGTTAGCCGTGTATTCAATGGTTATTTTGTCTTTCAGGCCATATAAAACGGCATCTACCTGCTCGTGGGTAAGCTTTTCAATGGTATCAGCAAGGCTAAAACTGAGGTGTTTGGCAACAGCCCGCAGCTGCGTAAATGTCCAGTTATCGCGCAGTTCACCCACTGGAATGATGGCTCCTTTATTGATGCTCTTGGTTTTGTCCGGAATAATGTAATTGATATTTACTTCCGCTACTTCTCCGAGTCCCTCACAGTGTTCGCATGCACCATAAGGGCTGTTGAAAGAGAAACTGTTGGGCTGAGGCTCATCATAACTAATCCCGGAAACAGGGTCCATTAGGAATTTTGAGTAGGGGTGAAGCCCGTTTTCAGAGAGAACCATCAGGTAGCCATGCCCCATTTTTAGTGCCGTTGCCACGCTGTCTGTCAGACGTTGTGTGTCAAGCCCATTTACCTGTAATCGATCAATAACCGCCTCAATATCATGAATTTTGTAACGATCAATCTGCATGCCGGCTTTGATATCCGAAATTTCACCGTCAATTCGGACCTTGTTGTATCCGCGTTTCAGGGTTTGTTCAAAAAGTTCCCGGTAATGCCCCTTTCTGCCTTTTACCAAAGGGGCAAGCAAGGTGATTTTTTCAAATCACAAGACGCTTTAGAATCGCAACTAGAAGCACAAAAACTCAAAGCACAAACTCCTACGGACTAAGGCCGGTTATTTTGTCTACATCCGGCCGCTTCATATCGCCTATAAACTGTCGGGCATAAGCGCTGAAACTTTCCAGATAACGTCGCTGTCCCTCCGCAAATAGGGTATCAAAGGCAAGCGAACTTTTGCCGGAACCGGATAATCCGGTGAAAACAACCAGTTTGTTTCTGGGTATAACCAGATCCAGATTTTTCAGGTTGTGCTCCCGGGCGCCGGTAACAGTTATTTCACCTTTGTCGATATAATTGAGTTCGGGTTCCAATTTGGGGGTGCAAAGGTACTGAAAAAGGAGGCCTGAAGTTAGGTTTTGATAACAATAATCAACATTTAACCGGCCAATTGTTTTTACCAGCCACCGTCTGATCCACCGCCGTCAAAACCGCCGCCACCGCCCATGCCGCCCCAGCCGCTTCCGGAACTGCCGCCACTACCAAATCCGCCACCAAATCCTCCGCCCCAGAAATAGGGACCCATTCCGCCGTAACCGCGATTTCTTCCTCTGCTGCTAAAAACAGACATAACCAGAATGATAAGTAAAACCACCGCAATCATTACCCAGCCCGGAGCATCGCTATTATTGTGCTTTCCGTTTGATTTGAATTCACCTGCAAGCGCCAGCATTACTGCACGCGTACCACTGTCAAGCGCTTCAAAATATCTGCCCTGCTTCAGCAAGGGCTGCATTATTTTTCTGCGTATTTCACCTGTTTCCCCATCAGTGAGTGCGCCCTGTGTAGCATTGGCAGTTCTGATACTGAGTTTACGGTCTTCTATGGCAAGGTAAATCACCACGCCATTATTTTTATCTTTCTGCCCTACACCCCAAAGCCGCGCAAAATCCATGCTGCGATCAAACTGATCGCGGCCGTTCAGGGAAGTTTCTGTAACCACAACTATCTGTGTGCTGGTGCTGTCTTCATAGGAGCGCAGGCTTTTTTCAAGAGCTGCTGTTTCTTCGTTCGCCAATACACCGGCAAAATCATTCACCAGTCCGCGGTATTTCGGAACCGGTTTGCGGGCAATATCTTCCTCAGACTGAGCCATTGCCTGACTACAGACACTGCCAAACAGCAATATGGCCAGAATCGTTTTAATCCCTTGAAATTTCATTGCTCAGTTCATTGGGATTTTGATTTCCGGCAGGGAAGTGGAGTTGTAATTTTTCACCTGCACGGTTAATGCCGTGGCATATGGCCTCTGTGTGCTTGCCCTGTCTCATAAGTTCCTGCATTTCGGTTTTTATGTCATCCCAAAATGTGTCACTCACAAATTGATGTATGCCAACATCTCCAATAATGGCAAACTTTCTTTCTTTCAGACAAACAAAGATCAAAACGCCATTCCGCATTTCAGTGCGGTGCATGCCCAGCTTCTCAAAAATCTTTTTGGCCGATTCCAATGCACCTATCTTACCCGTTTTATCGGCAAGATGCACCCGTATTTCAGCCCTGGATAGGCTCTCTGCTCCGCGAATAGCATCTACAATGACCTTTTCGTCAAGGTTAGAAACGGCACGTTTGCGAAGAAAAGAAAACACTGTGATTACTCTTTGCCTTTATCCCAGGCCTTGTCATAATCAGGCGCTTTTTCGCTTCCCGCTTCGGCTTTGAATTCATCCTTTACGGTGAATCCGCCAAAACCTGCTACAATGTTGCCGGGGAAGGTGCGAACAGCTATGTTGAAATCTTTTACAGCTTTATTATAATCATCCCTTGCTGTCTTGATTCTTTTCTCAACTCCTGAGAATTCATCTTGAAATTTAAGGTATGCCTCAGTGCTCCTGATTTGTGGATATGCCTCCACAGCAAGTGTAAAGGCACTGCTGATTTTGGCATTGGCGCGATCAAGATCTGCAGGCGTTTTTGCATTTGAAATTCCTGCCCTAGCATTGGTGACAGTTTCCAAGATTTCTTTTTCATTTTTTCCTGCTTCTTTTACGGACCTTATCAAGCCAGGTAAGAAGTCAAGACGGTATTGGTAGGTCGCCTGCACATTTCCCCAGGCATTCTTAACCTTTTCATCCTTGTCAATAATACCGTTGTAATTGTTGCAGCCCCAGAAGAAGATGATGGCAAAAAAGCCCACCACCGAAAGTAAAATAATGTTATTGCGGTTCATCGTTTAATTGTAATCCAAATATAGATGCAAAATGCCTGCCTAACGTGTTTTTTACGACAAACATGTCAATTTGTCGGCCAAGCTCTCCTTCCATGCTGCAAACCATTTTGTCGGAAATGCCACAGGGTACAATGTGCCCAAACATTTCGAGGTTGGTATTTACATTCAGCGCAAGCCCGTGCATGCTGACAAATCGGCTGCATTTAATGCCGATGGCGGCAATTTTGCGCTCTGTGGGTTTGTCCTTGTCAATCCAAACACCAATTCTTCCGGGAATGGTTTCCGCCGTGATATTCCATTCAGCCAACGTGCGAATAATCGCCGTTTCTATTCCTTCCACAAATGCTTTAACCCCGATGCCGAGCTGTTCCAGATCAAAGATCGGGTAAGCAACCAGTTGTCCGGGTCCATGGTAGGTAATGTCCCCGCCTCGCTCTATATCATATACATCTGCACCAATTTGGGTAAGGGTTTCCGAATCTGCCAGCAGGTTTTTTCGCTCTGCACTTTTGCCAAAAGTGTAAACATGGGGATGCTCTACGAAAATCAAATCATGGATTGGATTTGTGCCAGCCGATTTTAGGTGTATTTTTTTCTGAAATAAGTCCAGCTGCAAATCCCAGGCCTGCTTGTAATCCATAATTCCAAGGTCCAGCAGATTGCATTGTTGCATGCCCGCAAAATTATGCAATTTTAATGACTTGATATTTTGTAGAAAATAATGTATTTTTGTAATGATGGTTTCCGCTAAGCAAATTGGTACAGGCGGCGAAAA
>RGEC01000099.1 GCA_009918425.1 Bacteroidota bacterium | reverse complement strand
AGTTCTGCAGCCATGTTTTTGGGTAAACCGCACTCATTCAGTTTCAGGGTAGGACCTACCACAATGACAGAACGACCGGAATAGTCCACACGTTTACCCAGAAGGTTTTGACGGAAACGCCCCTGCTTACCTTTCAGCATATCGCTGAGCGACTTCAAAGGACGATTACCTTCGCTTTTAACAGCGCTGGCACGGCGTGTATTATCCAGCAGTGAATCAACGGCCTCCTGCAGCATACGCTTTTCGTTGCGTAAAATCACTTCAGGCGCTTTGATTTCAATGAGGCGCTTCAAACGGTTGTTGCGGATAATCACCCTGCGATACAGATCATTCAAATCTGAAGTAGCGAATCTGCCGCCTTCCAGCGGAACCAGGGGACGCAGTTCGGGTGGAATCACAGGCAACATCTTCATTATCATCCACTCGGGACGATTTTCACCGGTACGCTGGGAACCGCGGAAACCTTCAATCACTTTTAAGCGTTTCAGGGCTTCCTGCTTGCGCTGCTGACTGGTTTCTGTAGCCGCCTGATTCCTCAGGTCATAGCTTAGTTTATCGAGGTTGATGCGGCTCAGCAGATCATTCAAGGCATCAGCACCCATGCGTGCGATAAACTTGTTGGGATCATTGTCATCCAGCATCTGGTTTTCTTTCGGAAGAGAATCGATGATATCGAGGTATTCTTCTTCGGTAAGAAGATCCAGATAATTGCTGTTTGAAGCGGCACCAGGCTGAACTACCACATAGCGCTCATAGTAAATAACCATGTCAAGCTTTTTGGTAGGCAGACCCAGCAGATAACCGATTTTGTTGGGTAATGAGCGGAAATACCAAATGTGCGCAACAGGAACCACCAGATTGATGTGTCCCATACGCTCACGTCGTACCTTCTTCTCAGTTACTTCTACACCACAACGGTCACAAACAATACCCTTATAACGGATACGCTTATATTTTCCACAATGGCATTCATAATCCTTAATAGGACCAAAAATACGCTCGCAGAAAAGACCACCCATTTCGGGCTTATAGCTTCGGTAGTTAATGGTTTCGGGCTTTGTAACCTCTCCAAAACTACGGCGGAGTATGTTTTCAGGTGAAGCCAGCGAGATTCTGATCTTGCTGAAATTGCTTCCGATTTTTTGAACTTTCTTTTGTGTTTGCATGTTACTGATTCTCTCAGAATTATTCTATAAATGAAACTTCCAGACCCAGACCTCTTAATTCATGTACAAGTACGTTGAATGATTCGGGGGTTCCGATATTACTCAGGTTTTCACCTTTCACAATGGCTTCGTATGCCTTGGCCCTGCCGGTTATGTCATCAGATTTAACCGTGAGGATTTCGCGCAGGATGTTGGATGCACCAAATGCTTCCAGTGCCCAAACTTCCATTTCGCCGAAACGCTGACCACCGAACTGTGCCTTACCACCAAGCGGCTGCTGGGTAATGAGGCTGTATGGTCCGATTGAACGGGCGTGCATCTTGTCATCAACCATGTGACCCAGTTTCAGCATGTAAATGATACCAACTGTTGTGGGCTGATCAAATTTCTGACCTGAAAGACCATCGTTCAGATAAACCAGACCATTCTTGGGAATTCCGGCTTTGTTGGTCCAGTCTTCAATTTCGGCATTGCTGGCACCATCAAAGATTGGAGTAGCAAATTTCACCCCAAGCTCTTTACCTGCCCATCCCAGTACGGTTTCGTATATCTGACCCAGGTTCATACGGGAAGGTACACCAAGCGGGTTCAGTACGATGTCCACAGGAGTTCCGTCATCCAGGAATGGCATGTCTTCTTCGCGAACGATTCTGGCTACAATTCCTTTGTTACCGTGACGGCCCGCCATCTTGTCACCCACTTTGAGCTTACGCTTAGTGGCTACATAAACTTTAGCCATCTGCAGAATTCCGGTAGGTAATTCATCACCCACACTGATAGAATAATGCTCGCGCTTAAAGTTTGTCACTTTATCATTGTAAACGTTGATAAAGTTAGTTAGGGCGCGCACTATGAGTTCATTTTTGTCGGCATCGGCAGTCCAGTTGTGGTAGTTTACATTGCTGTAATCAATACCCATCAGATTTTTCTGGGTAAACTTAGTACCCTTGCTGATAAGTTCTTCGCTGTACATGTTGTAAACACCCTGACTGGTTTTACCACTCACAATCTGGAAAAGTTTTTTAACCAGTTCGTCTTTGAACTCTGCCAGTTCACGTTTGTGCTCATCTTCCAGTTTTTGCAACTTTCCTTTGTCACTGGCGCGAATGGTTTTGTCCTTTTTGCTCTTGCTGAAGAGTTTTTTCTCAATAACCACCCCATCGGTACCGGGAGGCGCCTTCAGTGATGCGTCTTTAACATCACCGGCTTTGTCACCAAAGATTGCACGAAGGAGTTTTTCTTCGGGTGACGGTTCAGTTTCTCCTTTTGGAGTAATTTTACCAATCAGTATATCACCTTCCTTCACTTCGGCACCAATGCGAATTAGACCGTTCTCATCAAGATTTTTGGTCATTTCATCGCTCACATTGGGAATATCGTTGGTCAATTCTTCTTCACCACGCTTGGTGTCTCGAACTTCCAATTCAAACTCAGTGATATAAACAGTGGTATACCAGTCGTCTTTAACAACTTTTTCAGAAATTACTATCGCATCTTCGAAGTTGTAACCCTGCCAGGGCATGAATGCCACTTTAAGGTTGCGTCCAAGTGCAAGTTCACCTCCTTGTGTAGCGTAACCTTCGCAAATTACCTGGCCTTTGGTAACCTTGTCGCCTTTCTTTACAATAGGGTGAAGGTTAATGCAGGAATTCTGGTTGGTTCTGCGGAATTTGGTCAGCTGATAGGTTTTGGTATTGCCTGTGAAGCTTACCAGATCATCATCTGAGTTATGCTCATAACGAATTCTGATTTCACGGGCATCTACATATTCCACCACACCATTGCCTTCGGCATTTATCAGTGAGCGGCTATCGCGGGCTACTTTTTCTTCAAGACCGGTACCAACAATGGGAACTTCAGGTTTTACCAAAGGCACAGCCTGACGCTGCATGTTAGATCCCATCAATGCGCGGTTTGCGTCATCATGTTCAAGGAAGGGAATCAAGGATGCTGCAATAGATACAATCTGATTGGGGGCAACATCCATATAATCCAGCTTGGAAGGATCTACCAGCGGGAAGTCACCTTCCTTACGGCTCTTTACCAGTGCTGTTTTAAAGTTACCCTTGCCATCTACCTCAGCATTGGCCTGGGCAATCGTTTTTCCATCTTCTTCTTCGGCGCTCAGGTAGGTAATGCCTTCCTCAATTTTGCCATCAACCACCCTACGATATGGAGTTTCGATGAAACCCATGTTGTTGATTTTGGCATGAACGCAGAGTGAAGAAATCAGACCGATATTAGGACCTTCAGGCGTTTCGATGGTACACAGACGACCATAGTGTGTGTAGTGTACGTCACGAACTTCGAATCCGGCTCTTTCGCGGCTCAAACCACCTGGACCCAGGGCTGACAGACGACGCTTATGCGTAATTTCTGCCAAGGGATTAATTTGATCCAGGAACTGGGAAAGCTGGTTGGTTCCGAAAAATGAGTTGATAACACTGCTGAGTGTTCTGGCATTAACCAGATCCTGCGGTGTAAATACCTCATTATCGCGGATATTCATTTTTTCACGGATAGTACGGGCCATACGGGCCAGACCAACCCCGAACTGGGCATAAAGCTGCTCACCTACGGTACGAACACGGCGGTTGCTTAGGTGATCAATATCGTCAAGTGCTTCCTGACCATTGTAAAGATGAATCAGGAATTTAATGATGCTGATAATGTCATCTTTGGTCAGAACCTTTACATCCATCGGCGTGTTCATATTCAGCTTCTGGTTGATACGGTAACGACCCACATCACCCAGATCGTAGCGTTTGTCAGAGAAGAATAGTCTTTCAATGATACCACGGGCGGTTTCTTCATCGGGTGGATCTGCATTCCTCAACTGACGATAGATAACTTCAAGTGCTTCTTTACCATTGTTGGAAGTATCTTTTTGTAAGGTATTGTAGATAATATCGAAATCGATGTTTCCGGTATTTTCTGTATTCAGGATAACAGTTTTAACACCTGCATCCACGATAACATCAATATGTTCATCTGCAAGGATAGTATCACGCTCCAGAATTACCTCATTTCTTTCAATTGAAACAACCTCACCGGTGTCTTCATCAACGAAGTCTTCAATCCAGGTGCGGAGTACCCTGGCTGCAAGCTTGCGGCCAATTACCTTTTTCAGGCCGGATTTGCTCACTTTCACTTCTTCGCTAAGGCCGAAAATGTCGAGGATATCTTTATCGCTCTCAAAACCTATGGCGCGAAGCAGGGTAGTTACGGGGAACTTTTTCTTACGGTCGATGTAAGCATACATTACGGCATTCACATCAGTCGCAAACTCAATCCAGGAACCTTTAAAAGGAATTACCCTAGCGGAGTAAAGTTTGGTTCCATTTGAGTGAATGCTCTGACCAAAGAATACACCGGGTGAACGGTGCAGCTGGCTAACGATAACCCTTTCAGCTCCATTGATAATGAAAGTACCATTGGGTGTCATGTAGGGAATAGTTCCCAAATAAACATCCTGAACTATGGTTTTAAAATCTTCGTGCTCGGGATCATTACAACTCAATTTCAGTTTTGCTTTCAGCGGAACGGCGTAAGTCAGGCCGCGCTCAATGCATTCCTGTATGGTATATCTTGGTGGATCTACGAAATAATCCAGAAATTCCAGAACAAATATATTTCTGGTATCTGTAATGGGGAAGTTTTCACGGAACACCATGAAAAGACCTTCACCTTCGCGTTTATCGGCAGGTGTGTCGAGCTGGAAAAACTCCTGAAACGACTGCAACTGCACATCGAGAAAATCGGGATATTCTATGGCATGTTTTACCTTGCCAAAAGAAACCCTGCTGTTTTGTAGTGTGCTCAATTTTTGTGTTTTTTAGGGTAAGACAATGGATGTTTAACTCAATAAACGCCCAAAAGGCCCACGGAAATCCGGGGCCGTTTGGGGTTGTGTTCGTTGGAAATTACTTGACCTCAACTTCAGCGCCCGCTTCTTTAAGTTTAGCTGCAAGATCTTCAGCTTCGGCTTTCGAAACTTTTTCTTTCACAGCTTTGGGGGCGGCGTCTACGAGGTCTTTGGCTTCTTTCAAACCGAGTCCGGTCAAATCTTTTACGATTTTAACCACATTCAGCTTGTTAGCGCCAGCGTTTTTGAGGATTACATCAAACTCGGTCTGTTCCTCAGCGGCGGCGGCACCGGCACCGGCACCACCTGCGGGTGCGGCTACGGCTACTGCAGCAGCAGCAGGCTCAATACCATGCTCTTCCTTCAGGATTTGAGCAAGTTCATTTACCTCTTTTACAGTGAGATTTACCAACTGATTCGCGAATTCTTTCAGATCTACCATTGTTTTATTGTTTTTTTGAGTTGTTTTAAAATTTATTAATTATGCTTTTGAATCGGCTACTGCCTTAACCAGACCGGCTATTTTCTGACCGGCATTACCCTGCAGAGCGCTGATAACATTACGTGCAGGAGATTGCAACAGGCCAATAACTTCACCGATAAGTTCATTTTTCGATTTGAGCTTGATGATTTCCTCCAATGCTCCGTCTCCAAGGAAGACACTGCTGTCAATCCATGCGCCTTTCAACACTGGTAGGTCACCTTTGTCACGAAAAGACTTGATGGCGGTAGCAGGTGCTTTCATTTGTTCAGAAACCATTACGCAAGTAGAACCTGCCAATGCGTTCTTCAAATCACCAAAATCTTTACCGCTATTATCCATAGCAATGTTAATCAGCGTGTTCTTGGCCATGCGCATGCTAACACCACTGTTAAATAATACACGGCGAAAAGCATTGGTAGCATTGGCACTCAGACCGGTAGTATCGGCCAGATAAACTACATCATTATTCTTGAAGGTTTCCGTAAGTTCGGCAACCACAGCTTGTTTTTGTTCTTTGTTCATAATCAGATTCCTGGAATGGATTTAACATCAATACTCACACCGGGGCTCATGGTGCTGCTCATGGTGATACTCTTAAAATAAGTACCTTTTGCGGCAGACGGCTTCAGTTTATTCAAAACCTGAACCAGTTCCAGTGCATTTTCACTCAGTTTGTCGGCATCGAAAGAAACCTTACCCACTGAGGTGTGAATGATCCCTGTTTTATCAACTTTGAAGTCAATTTTACCGGCTTTCACCTCTGTCACAGCTTTACCAACTTCGGTGGTTACCGTTCCACTTTTGGGGTTTGGCATCAGGTTTCTTGGACCCAGCACTTTACCCAGACGACCAAGTTTGGCCATAACTGCCGGAAGTGCGATTATTATGTCGATATCGGTCCAGCCACCGGCAATCTTTTCAATGTAGTCATCAAGACCTACGTGATCGGCCCCTGCATCTTTGGCTTCCTGTTCCTTATCGGGGGTACAGAGTACCAGCACACGAACGGTTTTACCCAGTCCATGCGGCAAACTGGCTACACCACGCACCATCTGATTGGCCTGACGGGGATCAACACCCAGACGGACGTCGATGTCTACAGACGCATCAAACTTTGTGGTTGTAATGTTTTTTACGATTTCGCAAGCTTCTTTCAGCGTGTAAGACTTGGTGTTGTCGTACTTGCTGAGCGCTTCTTTTCTTTTTTTACCAACTTTCATTTTCTTGCTTCTTTAAAGGATTAAAAGGGCGCATCACCCGAGATGGTGATTCCCATGCTTCTTGCCGTACCTGCTACCAGTTTCATGGCAGACTCAACCGTAAAACAGTTAAGGTCGGGCATTTTGTCGGTAGCGATGGTCTTTACCTGATCCCAATTCACAGAACCCACTTTTTTACGGTTAGGTTCGGCTGAACCTTTTTGCAGTTTGGAAGCTTCAAGCAACTGAACTGCCACCGGTGGAGTTTTGATAATGAAATCAAAGGATTTGTCGGCGTAAACGGTGATTACCACAGGCAATACTTTGCCCATTTTGTCTTGAGTGCGCGCATTGAATTGCTTGCAAAAATCCATAATGTTAACACCTTTGGAACCGAGAGCGGGACCAATGGGGGGAGCAGGGTTTGCCTGTCCGCCTTTCACCTGGAGTTTTACGAAGCCTGATATTTGTTTTGCCATTACTGTTACAATTTCTGTACTTGGTTATAATTAAGTTCAAGCGGGGTACGGCGACCAAAAATTTTCACCATTACCTTCAGCTTTTTCTTTTCGTCATTGATTTCTTCAATCACACCGTCAAAGTCATTAAACGGACCGTCAATCACTTTCACAGCTTCACCCACCATATAGTGCTCTTCGGGTGCTGCAGCGGTTTCACTGAGTTCATCAGCGGTACCTAAAATTCTGCCCAATTCAGCAGGCCTAAGGGCTACGGGAGTATCCTTACTGCCCAGAAAACCCACAACACCGGAAACAGATTTAATCAGCGGAATGACTTCCGGATCTGAAAAATCTGCATTGATAAGGATATATCCGGGGAAAGCGTTGCGTTCCTTAGCGATTTTTTTACCATTCTTTATTTGGTAAACTTTCTCTGTAGGAATAAGGATTTCGGGCACAAAAGACTGCTTGCGGGCTCTCTCGAGCTCCACTTCAATGTTGTGCTTCACCTTTTTTTCCTGTCCGGTGATGGCACGCACAACATACCACTTGTGTTTTTCTTCAGCAGTCGTCATGATTAGAAAAGTTTGTAAAAATTGGTGAGTGCAAAGCCCAGACCCTGGTCCATAACCCAGATTACCAAGGCAAAAAGTATGGATGCTACCATTACAATCCAGGTACTTTCCGTGAGTTCGTTCCACGACGGCCATGATACTTTATTCAGGAGTTCATCACGGGTTTCGCGGAAGTAATTACCTATTCTTTCAAACATTGCGCTTCTATTA
>RGEC01000098.1 GCA_009918425.1 Bacteroidota bacterium | reverse complement strand
GATACAACAGTATTCATTGGCCAAGGTGTTTCGGTAACAATGAACCGTTGTGATTTTTTCCGCATGTGCAGAAATGGTAAAGAGTGTATCACTATTGACCGCAAATCAGAATTGGATGAAATATTTGAAAGTGGCACACCGCTGAGAACCATGAAAGGAGATGGTTTCAACTGGGCAGGAATTTATAATATCAAAATGGCGGGAGATACCTGCCTTAAAAAGCCGGCAAGTTTTTCCTTAAGTCTTGACATGGAGACTTATAAAAAAGCGAAGTTAAGTGTCTACAAAGCCAAAGGAGAGGATTACCTTGAGCAAGATAAATCGGTTAAGGTAGCAATGTCCAAAACCAAAGAAAATTTAAAAGTTACAATTCCTCTAAGGTGTCCGGGGCAGGTTAATCTGTGCGGAGTTACCGGAAAAAGCAAAGTTGCTGCTTTCAAAGATAAAAGCTATAAAATCAAGGATATCTACGTGGTTTCTTACGAACCGCCTACCATTATTCCCGCTACCAAAAAAGGCAGTAAATGGTATGTTAACTATGGAAATATTCAGGATGGCAAATTGTATTTGGTTCTCAATGATGGTGAAACTGTGGTAAAGGATGTTGACCTGAACGGAATTCGCAAAACCAAAACCAAAGGTGAACTGAGGAAAAAATACAAAATCAAGGCCAAACATATCAAGCGTTAATTAGGTTTATCTGGTGATGTTTGGATTTGCAGTATGGAACCGTTAACCCAGAGAAGTAAGCAGGTTGTCAATAAAAAGATGACCTTTATGGAGAGAATTTATCTGCCTGCCATACTTCATGGCATGTGGATTACATTTAGTCATTTTTTCAAGAAAAAAAGTACCGTAAGTTATCCTGATGTCAAAAGACCTGTAGCCCCGGTTTATAGAGGGCAGCATGTTTTGAAAAGGGATGAGGAGGGCAAAGAAAGATGCACTGCCTGCGGTCTTTGTGCAGTGGCATGCCCTGCTGAAGCCATAACCATGATTGCCGCCGAAGCAAAGCCAGAAGAGTCACATCTTTACAGAGAAGAAAAATATGCCGCTACCTACGAAATCAATATGCTGCGCTGCATTTTCTGCGGTTTGTGCGAAGAAGCGTGTCCCAAAGAAGCTATATTTCTCACCGATAGGATTGTTGATGCAGAATATAACCGCGGCAGTTTCATTTACGGTAAAGACAAGCTGGTAGAGCCTGTTGATGAAAGAATTGACGTTTCTAAAAGACAGGTCTGGACATATCAAAATCAGTAAAATGCTTTTATCACTATTAGGACTTCCACCGGCGTTTCTCATTCTGTCTTTCATAACCATACTTTGCGCGCTATATGTGGTTACAAATAGTAACCCTGTATATAGTGTCCTTGCACTGATTCTTACATTCTTCAGTATTTCAGCACATTATGTGTTGCTGAATGCACAGTTTCTGGCTGTAGTAAATTTAATAGTTTATGCAGGTGCAATTATGGTATTATTTCTTTTTGTACTGATGCTGTTAAATCTAAACAAGGAGAATGAACCAACAATAAAAACAGGCTGGTATGTGGCTGCCGCTATTTCTGCGGGCTTACTGCTGTTAATACTTGCTGCAGCATTGCACCGCTCCTCCGAGAGTATCATGCAAAATTCTGCTGCCGAAATAGGTTTGGTGAAAAATCTGGGTAAAGTATTATTCACAGAATACCTTGTACCATTTGAATTGTCAGGCATATTGTTTTTAGCTGCCATGGTTGGCGCCGTTTTGCTTGGCAAAAAACAATCCACGGAAGTAAATAGTAAATCAGATACAGAACCATCAGAGAAATGACCCCTGATACCATTTTTAACTCGTTAGACGTAAGTCATTACATTTATTTAAGCAGTGTGCTGTTTTGTATTGGGCTATTTGGAGTTCTCACACGCAGAAATGCTATCGTGCTGCTCATGTGCATAGAATTGATGCTGAATGCAGTAAACCTGCTTTTTGTGGCATTTTCCTCTTATATGGGAGATTCTGCAGGTCAACTTTTCGTATTTTTTATTATGGTTGTTGCTGCGGCAGAAGCGGCCGTTGGCCTCGCCATTATTGTGATGGTGTATAGAAATACCAGAAGCACGGATGTTGGTTTGTTTGATAAACTGAAAGGCTGATGAATATCCTCTTAATCATTTTACTATCTCCTTTTTTGGGTTTCCTTTTTTCGGGTATAGCCGGAAAATACCTATCTGAGAAAATAACGGGCTGGATATCTTCCTTCAGCATACTTGTATCTTTTATAATTTCTCTTCAGGTATTCATGGGACTTAACGGTGGTAATTCAGTTTACGAGTCCACTGTATTTACATTTTTATCCGTAGGAGATGTTTTTGTGGATTTCGCCATACAGGCAGACCGATTAACATCCATTATGATGTTGGTGATTACTGGAATCGGCTTCCTTATTCATGTTTATTCAATTGCATACATGCACGGAGATGCAGGTTTTTATAAGTTTTTTGCCTACCTGAACCTCTTCGTATTCAACATGCTGGTGCTGGTAATGGGCAGTAATTTCCTTATGTTGTTTTTTGGCTGGGAAGGAGTGGGGCTTTGCTCATATCTGCTCATAGGTTTTTGGTATCGCAATGCCGAATATGGCAAAGCTGCGAGAAAGGCATTTATAATGAATAGGATCGGGGATTTGGGACTCCTCGTTGGTCTATTTTTGGTCATTGCAAACTGCAATTCATTGAATTATGATGATGTTTTTGCAGCTGCACAGACCGGTAAGCTTTCCACCGGACTGATAACGGCGATCTGTATTTCTTTCTTCATTGGAGCCATGGGTAAAAGTGCACAAATACCTTTGTATACCTGGCTTCCTGATGCAATGGCAGGACCAACACCTGTTTCAGCCCTCATCCATGCTGCTACCATGGTTACTGCGGGCGTCTATCTTGTTGTTCGGTGTAATGTTTTGTTCGAAATGGCACCTGTAGCGCAGCAACTTATTCTATGGGTTGGACTAACAACCAGTATTTTAGCTGCTTTAATTGGTCTCAAGCAAAACGATATTAAGAAAGTTTTAGCCTACAGTACAGTAAGCCAGCTTGGACTCATGTTTATAGCGCTTGGAGTTGGAGCTTACTCAGCAGCAATGTTTCATTTGGTAACACATGCATTCTTCAAAGCATTGCTCTTTTTGGGGTCCGGTAGTGTCATTCACGGTATGGGAGGTGAACAGGACATCCGTAAAATGGGCGGTTTGAAAAACCACATGCCCCTTACATATTATACTTTTCTTATCGGAACACTGGCCATAAGCGGAATGCCATTATTCAGCGGTTTTTTTAGCAAGGACGAAATACTGGCTATGGTATTCACCGAGAATCCGGTAGTTTGGTTTTTGGCGGTTTGTAGCGCTTTAATTACCGGAATTTATATGTTCAGGGTTTTCATGGTAACATTTTTGGGTGGTTTCAGAGGAACTGAAGATCAGAAAAATCACTTGCATGAATCTCCATCATTAATAACAATGCCTCTGCTGATTTTAGCGGTGTTAAGTTTGGTAGGCGGTTTGCTCAATTTACCGGAACTGTTTTCGCACGAACATGGTCAATGGCTTAAAAACTGGCTGGCTCCTGTTATTGGAAAATCGCAGGATACGCTGCACCACCCTTCACACAACACCGAGTGGATTCTTATGGGTATTGCTGTCAGCGCTTTCCTGATAGCCTGGGTTTTTACACGAAACAAATACATCACAAAATCTGCAGTGCCGGAATCTGATGAGGAAATCAACGGGATAGCCAGATGGCCTGCAGGCAAGTTCTTTGTGGATGAATTGTATGATGCATGCTTTGTCAAAAGTTCTGAAAAAGCCGGTGCTTTTCTGAGCAAATCGGATAGTGGGGTATTTGCTGGACTTATGGACTGGGTTACCTCTTTAATTTCATGGGTTTCAGACTTGCTCGGTAAAGTTCAAAACGGCAGGATTCAATATTACCTTCTTTATATGGTAATGGGTATTATACTGATGTTGGTCATTAATATTTTCGGATAATCGTGGAACTGATTTTAACCCCTATAATAGCAGCCTTCATCGCGGCATGGGCAGGTAAGTGGTCCAGATGGATTGCCTTGTTTGGTTCCATGATTACAGGCTTCATTTTGCTATATTTCTTCCAAAATTTCAATCCTGCCGGTGGCGTGCAGTGGCAGTGGGATAAAGCCTGGTTTTCTTCAGCCATTCATTTCCATACCGGAATTGATGGTATCAGCATGATTCTGTTACTGCTTACCAATATTTTGGCACCAGTGATATTGTTGTCTGCTTTTAACAAAAAAGACGATATTCCACTTTTATTTGCCTTGATTGTTGGCATGCAGGGTGCCTTGAATGGTGTTTTTGTTGCAAGGGATGGACTCATGTTCTACATATTCTGGGAACTTGCGTTGATACCTATCTACTTTATAGCCGGATTGTGGGGCGAAGGAAATCGGTTCAAAACTACATTAAGATTTTTCATATATACCTTCATAGGCAGTCTGGCCATGCTGGCTTCACTGATTTACCTGTTTAGCAAAACCCCCGGAAACGCATCTTTTTCTTATGAAGCTCTTGTGGCAGTTAAGCTGGAAACAGTTGAAGCCTTATGGGTTGGTCTGGGTCTTTTGCTGGCATTTGCCGTAAAAATACCGCTAATGCCACTGCACGGATGGCAACCATCAACCTATACAGAAGCTCCTGCTGCCGGTACCATGCTGCTTTCGGGTATTATGCTCAAAATGGGATTGTATGGCCTGCTGCGCTGGTTTATGCCATTGGTTCCTGAGGCATTGTCCACATTGGTTCCCTTTATTGTAGCTTTAGGTGTTATTGGGATTGTATATGCTGCACTTATTGCCATAAGACAAAACGACATGAAACGGATAGTAGCTTATTCTTCCTTGTCACACGTAGGGCTTATAGCTGCAGGTATTGCTGTGGCTGGTGAAACCGGAATTCAGGGCGGATTGCTGCAAATGTTTAGTCACGGGGTTAATGCAGTGGGCCTGTTTCTTGCCATTGATATTATTGAAAGACGAAATCAAACCCGTATGCTGGATACTCTGGGTGGTATGGCCGGACAATCCAGAGCATTTGCCGTGATTTTTCTGGTGATTGTTCTTGGTGCAACAGCTGTGCCTTTTACCAATGGATTTCCCGGCGAGCTGTTATTGCTAAAATCTGTTTTTGGCTATCATCCTTTCTGGGGTATAGCTGCAGGCATAACGGTAATTCTTTGCGCTGTCTATATGCTCAGAATGTATCAATTTTCTATGTTTGGTGAGCCCAAAGGCACATCATTCCCAGCATTGCAATGGCATGAATGGGCAGCACTATCGGTTATAGTTCTTATGATTCTGTTTTTTGGATTGTTTCCGCAAAAAATGCTGGACATCAGTGCACCTGCGGTTAAAGATCTGTTGTTACTTATACAAAATACCGGGGAGGTTGTTTCATGACATCATTATTAATTTTGTTCCTGGGTGCTATATTGGTCTTGTATTTTGGCATCCGAAAACCTGAAAAGAAATCCATGGGCATTACTGTTTTGCTCCTGATTGCTTCAATATTGTTTTTGGTAAAAGAAGGTTTTGATTATATCCATAAAAACATTCCGGCCTGGCAAACCAAACTGGTTCCGGTAAATATGCTCATTTGGGATCCTATAGCTGTCGCCTTTTCAATCATAATTGTATTTAGCTTTTTGCTCGTAATAGGATTGTTTTCCAGAAACAACAACATAGGTGCGGATCTTTTAGGTCTTATGTTGTTCAGTGTTTGTGGTGGCATGCTCATGACATCATTTAGCAACCTTATCATGTTGTTTCTGGGAATCGAGTGTCTTTCAATACCACTATATGTGTTGGCAGGAAGTAAAAAGTCGGATCTTGCGTCCAACGAATCGGCGGTAAAATACTTTTTGATGGGTGCTTTCAGCACTGCTATTTTTCTTATGGGTTGTGCTTTTATATACGGTGGAACCGGAAGCCTTGAACTTGAGAGCATCAGCCGTTCATTGGCTATGTTTGGACATATGGGAGTAAAGAGCAATCTGATTTTTGCCGGAATTATGCTTCTTATGGCGGGAATGCTATTCAAGGTTTCAGCTTTTCCATTTCATTTCTGGAGTCCTGATGTCTATGAGGGCAGCCCGAACAGGACAACAGTTTTCATGGCTACGGTAGTTAAGATTGCCGCTTTTGCAGCATTTTTTCGTTTGTTTAATTACGCATTCTTATATGTAAACAGTTGGTGGAGTATGACAATGGCAATCTCTGCTGCTGCAACAATACTTTTTGGAAATATTGCCGCTATCAGGCAAACATCCTTTAAACGCACACTGGCCTATTCCAGCGTGGCCCATGCCGGTTATATGCTTATGGCTATACTGGCAGCTCCTGTAGATGGGTTCTGGGCATTGCTGGTTTATTTACTGGCCTACGCATGCAGTGCCGTTGTAATCTTTTATCTGCTGGACAGAACAGCTGAAGGAAAATCAGATTTTGCCTTTGAGAATTTCAATGGATTGGGTAAAACAAACAAATGGTCTTCATTACTGCTTGTTGTTTCAATTTTTTCTATGGCGGGTATTCCTCTAACAGCAGGTTTTGCCGGCAAATACGGATTGTTTAGTGGTATTGTTTCCAATTACCCCTGGCTATTAACCATTGCATTGGTCGGTTCTGCCATAAGCATAGCCTATTATTTCAGAGTTTTCAAAAATGCCTTTTTCTCTTCAGGTGATAATGGTATCAAGCTTGAAATTGGAATAGCAGAGGTTATATTTCTTGCATTAGCGTTGGCAGTTACACTTTTGGTGGGTTGCTGGCCTGCTGTAATTACCTCATTACAGATCATTCCGGCTTAAAAAGTCAGCCCGATTCGGTAAACGATTGAACCCAAAGGTTGAGTAGAAGCGTATTCTGTATTTGGCGCATAGCCAATTAAAAACCAGGAATTCATTCCTGTACTCTGTGCAATTCCCAAACCCAGAATTGGGGAAGAAACCCATTTTCTCTCACTGGATGATAGTGGGCCCGTGCCGGGAAGTAATGCATTAACAGATCTCATTTCTGCGTGCAAAAAAGCAACTTGCCCCAAATTCAGGCGTAAAAAACCATGGCCACCATAGGTAAATCCGCTGTTTCCCTGTCCGTTACCTGCATAAAACGCACCATTTATTCCAACACCCATCATCAAAGGTTTGGCAACTTTAAAGCCTGCAAATGGGGAAATTTCACCAAAAACAAATCCATTGCTTAGGGAAAACATAAATTCGGTTCCTTTTATAAAATTCTCGTTATCCGGTTTTTTAAAAAATGGTTGTTTCTTCACTGCACTGGTGTCAAAAGACTGCCGGGGTGCATCATCCTCGTATTGAGCCATGGTATACCCGGTAGAAAAAACTGTGAAAATCAATAACAAAGCTTTTTTGCACATAAGATTAAGATACTTGATTACCCGCAATTATAGCACTAAAATTGTACCACGATTCAGTGAGTATGCCTAAAATACATAATTTTTCAGCGGGGCCTTCCATTCTGGCACCCGTAGCATTCGAAAAGAGCATAGAAGCCATCAGGAATTTTGCAGGCACAGGCCTCAGTTCCCTGATGTCGGTGCCGGATGATTATGATATTCTCTTTTTGCAGGGGGGGGCATCAACCCAGTTTTTTCAAATTCCGCATAATTTTTTGAGAACCTCGGCATCATACCTGAAAACAGGTGTGTGGGCTGCCGGAGCTATTAAAGAGGCAAAATTATATGGCGAGGTGAATGTAGTGGCAAGCAGCGAGTCTGACAATTATTCCTTCATCCCCAAAAATTACAGTATTCCATCCTCTGCCGACTATTTTCATTGTACCAGCAACAATACCATTTATGGAACCCAGATGCAGGAATTTCCCGATAGCCCCGTGCCCATGTTCTGCGACATGAGTTCTGATATTTTCAGCAGACCTGTAAACACTGCATCCTTTGACTTGATTTATG
>RGEC01000097.1 GCA_009918425.1 Bacteroidota bacterium | reverse complement strand
TCGGCAAGGTCCGTTTTTCGCACAATCAGAGTTTCTCCATCTTCCGGTGTGAAATAAAACGTGCCGGTTTCAGGGTCGCGAAATTTTTGAATGGCTTTTTCTGCAAGTATTTTGGCAAAATGTGCGAATTCTTCATTTCCGGTAGCCGTATAAAGCGCAAGTAAACCTTCAGATACATAGGCATAATCTTCCAGAAAGCCGGGTATGGAGCTCTTTCCACGGCTGTGAATACGGTATAATTCGGCATCTGACCAAAGGTTTTGCTGAATCCACACCGCCAGTTTCTCGGCCCTGTTGATATAGTCTGGGTTATTCAGAAAAAGACCTGCATTGGCAAGGGCTTTCAGCATCAGGCCATTCCAGGCGGCAATAATTTTATTGTCAAGTCCCGGACGTGGACGTAAATCCTGAAAATCACGCAGTTTTTGTTTCACAGTCTTCAGCAATGCCGTGTAAGAACTTACATCGATATTCAGGGTTTCCAGCACTTGCAGGGGCGCCAGTTTTCGGTAAAGAATATTCTGTCCATGTTCCCAGTTTCCTGTTTCAGTGCAGGAAAAAACGGTTTTCGCAAACTCAAGCTCTTCTGCATTGAGGCATTGCTCCATTTCGGCATGACTGAATACATAGAATTTGCCTTCTACACCCTCGCTGTCGGCATCCAGTGCGCTAAAAAAGGCATTGCCATCGCTGAGTTCATTTAAACAAAATTGAATGCATTCTGTGGCAATTTCTTTATAGAGTGGAGCATTTTTAATAGTGTAGGCTCGGCTATATAAACTGATAAGCTGTGCATTATCATACAGCATCTTTTCAAAGTGTGGAGCAAACCATTTTCCATCGGTGCTGTAACGGCAAAATCCGCCCCGAAGGTGATCGTAAATGCCGCCATTGGCCATTTTTAGGAGGGAAAAGTGGGTAAAATCCACTGCTACAATCAGGTCGGGTTCTTCGTGATCGGCCTGCAGATAGTAATCAAGCAGAAATTCGTATTGGTTGGGTAAAGGAAATTTTGGCACCCTGTTGAAACCGCCTTCATCCCAGTCAAATCCTTCGGCTAATTTATCATACAGGGCTGGCAATTCAGATTTGGAAAATTGCGATGCTCCTGATGAGACAATGTCATTCATGCCTTTCATTCCATGTATTACTTTATTGGCATAATCCAGGGCTTTGTCTTTGTCATGTGCCCACAAACTGTGTATCTGCAGCAATATCTGCTGCCACTTTTCATTGGGAAAATAGGTGCCGGCATAAACAGGTCTGCCATCGGGCAGGCAAAAAACATTCAAAGGCCAGCCACCCCGTCCCGTCATCAGCTGGCAGGCATCCATATATACCATGTCAATATCAGGTCGTTCTTCGCGGTCTACTTTCACATTAATGAAAAATGCATTCATTAGCTCAGCGGTTTTTTCATCTTCAAAACATTCCTTTTCCATTACATGACACCAGTGGCAGGCGCTATAACCCACACTTATGAGTACAGGTTTGTTTTCACGCTGAGCCTGCTGCCATAGTTCGCTATGCCATTCAATCCAGTTTACCGGATTGTGGGCATGTTGCAACAAATACGGGCTGCCCGCATGAATAAGGGAATTGGTGTGTTTGGGATTGGCTTTCACGAAAACTTAGTGTTAATTTGAATATTGATGGGCAAAGTTCGTTTGGCGGCGGCAATTTTCGGCACAATGATGCTGATAAATGTTGCGTTTTGTCAGCGCGTGCTCACTGCAGATACCTTACCCCGGAAATTTTTTGGCAATTATACAGAAGCAGCCGATACGTTATGGAATAAATTGGCCACCCGTAAGAAATCGTCGCTGCTGGCTTATACAGCTTCTGACTCTGTTTATTTCCACATGCTCAGAAAACAAAATACAGAACTCAGTGAACAGATTATGCGCGGACTTTGGCTGAATTATGGTTATAAAGTAGATAAATCCTTTGCCAAGGTTTATAAACGCCTGAGAAAAGAAAAAATCAGTCTGCAACGTGCCAAACGGGATACCATACTGGTTTCATTCAACGCAAAAAATACGGATATTATGCGGGTTGAACAGTATTTTACCAAAGGTAAATTGCAGTATTGCCTGCGCTTTATGTTGTGGAATGCGGAAAATGGCTGGTATTACACCGGCAGCATTGAATTTTACGAAGACCGCACGCGATTGCGTTAAAATGCCGTAAGCAATTCCTTAACCATGCCCGGGCCCTGGTAGATGAATCCGGTATATACCTGGTACAGATTAGCGCCTGCAGCCTTTTTCTCCTCTATGTCTTTGGCAGTGAAAATTCCACCTACGCCCATAATGGGATAATCCTGGCCCAGCAATTCCCGCAGTTGTTTGATAATATCATTGCTTTTTTGTCTCACGGGAACGCCGCTCAGGCCGCCGGCTCCGATTTTATCCAGTGTGTTCGTATCGCAAACCAGTCCTTCTCTGGATATGGTGGTATTGGTGGCAATAATGCCATCAATGGTGCAGTCCCGAACGGTATCGGCAATTTCCTGAAGGGCTTCCGGAGTCAAATCCGGAGCGATTTTCAGCAGTATGGGTTTTGGATTTTCGAATGACTTTCTTAGGTTATGCAGTTCGTGAAACAGGTTGGTTAAAAAAGCCTTCTCCTGCAATTCACGCAAACCTGGGGTGTTGGGACTGCTCACATTCACCACAATGTAATCTACCCAGGGATAGATTTTTTCAAAACAGATTCGGTAATCGTCAATGGCTTTCTCGTTGGGCGTTACTTTGTTCTTGCCGATATTTCCGCCTACAATCAGCCCATCAGGACGATTTTTCAATCGTTCAACCATGGCGTCAATCCCTTGATTGTTGAAACCCATGCGGTTAATGAGCGCCAGATCTTTTTTTAGCCTGAATAAGCGGGGCTTGGGGTTTCCGTCCTGAGGCAATGGTGTGACTGTACCCACTTCCACAAAACCAAACCCGAGGTTTTTAAGCAAATGCAGCCACCTCGCATCTTTGTCGAAACCGGCAGCCAGGCCGATGGGATTGGGAAATCGGATACCCAAAAAGACAACAGCATGCTGATCTTTACTGCAATATTGCCATTTGATTATATTCTTTATAACCGGCAATTTCAAGCCTATAAAAAGCAAATCCATGGCCAGGTAGTGCGCCTTTTCAGGGGGAAGCAGGAAAAGAAAAAAACGCAGGATGCCGTACATAAATGTTAATGTTTAAAATGCCGCATTCCCGTCATAACCATGGCCATGTTGTTTGCATTGCAGTAATCAATGCTGGCCTGATCCTTGATGCTGCCGCCCGGCTGCACCACGGCTTTAATGCCGGCCTTATCGGCAATTTCTACACAATCGGGGAATGGGAAGAAAGCATCTGAAGCCATTACGGCGCCATCCAGGTCAAACCCAAAGCGTCCGGCCTTTTCAATGGCTTGGTTTAGCGCATCGACACGGCTGGTTTGTCCGGTTCCGCTGGCCAGCAACTGATTGTTTTTGGCCAACACGATGGTATTACTCTTGGTGTGCTTCACAATTTTCAGGGCAAATTCAAGGTCGGCAAACTGACTATCGTTGGGAGCCAGGGTGGTAGCCGGCTTCATATCGGCCCTGCCTGCCAGGCCATTGTCCCGGTCTTGCACAAGTACTCCATTCAGCACAGTCCTGACAAGTTGTTGCTTAAATGCGCCCTGATGGGTTTTCAGTAAGATGCGGTTGGCTTTTGCCTGAAGAATCTGTAAAGCTTCCGGGGTATAATCTTCGGCCAGCAATACTTCAAAGAAGAGCGAATCAATCTTTTTGGCGGTGGCACCATCTACAGTGGCATTGATGGCCAGAATGCCACCAAATGCGGAAACCGGATCACAGGCAAGTGCATCGTCCCAGGCCATTTCTGCTGTCGGGCGAGTTGCCACGCCACAAGCGTTGTTGTGCTTCACTATCACGCAGGTAACGCCTTGGTTTTTATCAAAATCGCGCAATAGGCAAAGGGCACTGTCCACGTCCAGCAGGTTGTTGTAGCTGAGTTCTTTGCCTTGCAATTTGGTAAATATGGCCTCCAGGTTACCCCTGAATTCGGCTTTCTGATGCGGGTTTTCACCGTAGCGCAGCGGATAATTTTTAGCTCCGCCAAACCAGTCGGCAATCTGTCTGTCGTAATTGGCTGTGGTGTTGAATGCCCTGCGGGCCAGTTCTTTTCTTTCGCCGAGGTTTAATGAACCGTTGCCATTGTTGTATTTCTCCAGGAACCAGCCATAGTCTGCTTTGTCGCTGATGATGCAGGTATGATTGAAATTTTTGGCGCCGGCTCTAATTAAAGAAACGCCACCTATGTCAATTTTTTCAATAACTTCCTGCTCGCTGCCTCCGGAATTCACGGTTTCCGTGAAAGGGTATAAATCAACGATAACCAGGTCTAATAAGGGAATTTCATATTGTGCTGTTTCGGATAAATCCTGCTGATTTTCACGGCGCGCCAGAATGCCGCCAAATACTTTAGGATGAAGGGTTTTAACCCTTCCGCCCAGTATGCTGGGGTAGCCTGTTACATGTTCAATGCCGGTGCAGGGAATGCCCAGGTCTTCGATGAATTTTTGGGTTCCTCCGGTACTGTAAATGGTTACGTTATTTTGCTGTAAGGCACGAACGATGGGCTCAAGACCGTCTTTGTAAAAAACAGAAATCAGCGCAGATTTAATTTTAACATCCACACCGCGAAATTAGCTTTCAATAAACGGTAACGGATATTGATGATCACAAAGGTTTTTACATTTTGTACACAAACCTTAAGATGAAGAATATTTGAGTTTTACTTCATCTCGCAATTGCCGGTTTCCTTTGCTGTGTCTGGGTTCAAACGGACAATGCCTGCATCCACTTCCGCAGCAAATCCCACGTTTAAACAGAAAATACTCGGTAAAAACCAGGTATCCGTTTTCGAAGTAATAGTCTGAGTGTGCCTTTTCCGGCTCCTTTTGGCTCATGGGTGGGCAAGTTTAGTCTTTGCCGTGGCAGCTCTTGAACTTCTTGCCGCTTCCGCACGGACAAGGATCGTTTCTGCCCACTTTAATTTCATTGCGTATGGGCGACTGGGGAATCGACTGATGTTCCGGAGCCGGCGGTGGCATAGTCGGATCTTGATGCATGCTGCCTCCTCCGATTTCTTCACGGCCGGTTTTAATTTTAGGTTCTTCTTTTCTTTTGCTAACGCGGGCTTCTTCTACCTGATTACCACTTTCAATTTCGCTGCGGAATAGCAGGCCCAGAACCCGCTGATTAAGGCGGTTCAGCATTTGTCCGAAAAGCTCAAAGCTCTCAATTTTATATATCAGCAAAGGATCTTTCTGCTCATACTGTGCGTTGTAGGTGCTTTGCTTCAGTTCGTCCAGTTCGCGCAAATGCTCTTTCCATTCATCATCAATCATTTGCAGGGTAACCATTTTTTCCAGTTCGTGAATAAGTTCTTTGCATTCTGATGACAGTGCTTTTTGCAATGGGGTTACAATCTGGAATGCGTGAATACCATCGGTCATGGGCACAAGCACATTCTCAATTTTATCGCCTTGTTCCTGATAAATGCCCTGAAAAACCGGTAATGCCTGCTTGCGAATGCGTTCGTTTTTATCCTGATAGTGTTTGGTCAGGCTATCAAACAAGGCTTCAATAAGTGCATCTTCTTTGGAGGTTTGGAAAGTTTGCTGATCAAAGGGCAGGCCGGATGCCATGGTTTTTATTACCTCCAGTTCCAGCTGCTCGTAGCTGTCTGCATCTTTGGCCAATTGCACTTGTTCTGTGCACCAGTTGTAAAGCATGTTTTTCAAGTCAATGCTCAGTCTGTCGCCAAAAAGTGCATTTCTGCGCATACGGTAAATATTGGTGCGCTGCTTGTTCATTACATCATCGTATTCCAGCAGGCGCTTACGTACACCGAAATTGTTCTGCTCCATGCGCTTTTGGTTGCGCTCGATGGTTTTGGTCATCCAGCTGTGCTCAATCACATCGCCTTCTTTGTAGCCAAATTTATCCATCATACGGCTCACACGTTCAGAGCCGAAAATTCGCATCAAATCGTCTTCCAGGCTCACATAGAAACGTGATGTTCCCGGATCGCCCTGACGGCCTGCACGTCCGCGCAGCTGACGGTCAACACGGCGGCTGTCGTGGCGCTCAGTACCGATGATGGCAAGTCCACCAGCCGCTTTTACTTCATCGCCGATTTTAATATCCGTACCACGGCCTGCCATATTGGTTGCGATGGTTACGGCACCGGGTTTGCCTGCTTCAGCCACAATTTCTGCCTCCCGCTGATGCTGCTTGGCGTTCAGTACGTTGTGCCTGATTTTTTTCATGGTCAGCATCCGGCTCAGCAACTCGCTGAATTCTACGCTGGTTGTACCCACAAGCACGGGTCTGCCTGCCTCCTGCAATTTCACGACTTCATCAATAACTGCATTGAATTTTTCGCGCATGGATTTGTATACCTGGTCTTCGTAATCCTTGCGTATAGCCGGTTTATTAGTGGGAATAACCATTACCCCCAGTTTATAAATATCCCATAGTTCCTGAGCCTCAGTTTCAGCGGTACCGGTCATACCGGCCAGCTTGTGATACATCCTGAAATAATTCTGAAGTGTAATGGTGGCATAGGTTTGGGTAGCGGCTTCAATACGCACATTTTCCTTGGCTTCAATAGCCTGGTGGAGCCCATCACTGTATCGGCGACCATCCAATACGCGACCTGTCTGTTCATCTACAATTTTCACCTTGTTATCCTGGATGATATATTCAACATCCTTTTCAAACATGGTATAGGCTTTCAGCAGTTGCTGCACACTGTGAATACGGTCGCTCTTGATGGCAAATTCACGCATCAGTTCATCTTTGCGTCGCAATTTTTCTGCTTCATCCTTCGATGTTTTCTCAATTTCTGCAATTTCACTGCCTACATCCGGCAAAACGAAGAAATTGGGATCTTCACCGGCACCGGTAATAAGCTCAATGCCTTTATCGGTGAGGTCTACACTGCTGGTTTTTTCATCAATGGTAAAGTAGAGCGGCGCATCTGCCTTAGGCATTTCTTTTTGTTGGTCCTGCAGGTAGTAGCTTTCCGTTTTCGTAAGAATGGATCGAACTCCTGTTTCGCCAAGGAATTTTATCAGTGCTCGGTTTTTAGGCAACCCACGGTGTGCACGTAATAGAGCCAGACCGCCTTCGCCTTCCTTTGTACCGTTATTTCCTTCACCAATTAGCCTTTTTGCATCATTCAGGGCTGTTACAATGTACTTTTTCTGGGCTTCTACCAGCTTTTGAATTCTTGGTTTCAGGGCGTCAAACTGCTGGTCATCGCCATGGGGTGTGGGCCCGCTGATGATAAGGGGTGTTCTGGCATCGTCAATCAAAACGCTATCTACCTCATCCACGATGGCAAAATGGTGTTTTTTCTGCACCTGTTCATCCGGACTGTGTGCCATATTGTCACGCAGGTAATCGAAACCAAATTCATTGTTGGTACCGTAGGTAATGTCTGCCAGGTAAGCTTTACGGCGCGCTGCACTGTTGGGCTGGTGATACTCCAGGCAATCTACGGAAAGTCCCAGGAAATTATACAGCGGACCATTCCATTCACAGTCACGACGGGCCAGATAATCGTTTACGGTTACAACGTGTACGCCGCGTTTACCCAGTGCATTCAGGTACACAGGCAGCGTACTTACCAGCGTTTTGCCTTCACCGGTAGCCATTTCGGCAATTTTACCGCGGTGCAGCGCAATACCTCCAATCAGTTGCACATCGTAATGCACCATATTCCAGCGAATCTGTCCGCCGGCTGCAGTCCATTCGTTGCTGTACAGAGCTTTGTCACCCTGAATCTCCACATGGTTGCGGTTCAGGGCAATTTCCCGGTCCAGATCTGTTGCGGTAACGGTTAAAGTTTCATTTTCGGTCAGTCGGCGTGCCGCTTCTTTGACAGCAGCAAACGCTTCCGGTAATATCTCAGCCAGAATTTCTTCCAGATTGCTGTCGCGGCTTTTTTCCAGTTCATCTATCTGGTGGAAAAGTCCATCCCGCACATCGGTCTGATCTT
>RGEC01000096.1 GCA_009918425.1 Bacteroidota bacterium | reverse complement strand
TTGTATAAGGCGTGTTCCATGTCGCTTACTTCAAGGTAGCTTGATCTTACTATGGATTTCTGAAATTCTGTTCCCAGCATCGCATCCAGACTTTGTTTTTCTGAATTGAGGATGTTGTAGTTGGTAATCAGGTTATAGTTGTAGTTGAAGTTGCTACGGGGCGAGCGCTTGGCGATCCCTGCATGGTTGGTGTTAATCAGTGCTTTGGGTTCGTAAATATCTTCGAAGAAATCCATGTTATCCATGGCACCAAATGCAGAAACTGTCCATTTGTCAGAGATTTTGTAAGCAGCTCTGAAATTATTGATGGTACGGTTTTCTGTAGTTCTCCAGTCTTTCAGGTTGCGAACAGCCACAGGATTCAAACTACCGGCACCGGGTCTCCAGTAATTACCGCTGGTGTCATAAATAGGATAAAACGGAAGGGCAGTGCTCATCGCGGCGCCAAAGCCTCCGCTCCAGGCTCCATCCACACGGTTATTGATGCCTTGTGTGTAAGAAGAACTTAGGCTCAGTGTCAGGTTTTTGATGGGTTCGTAATCCACATTCAAACGTGCAGAACTGCGCTTGTAACGGCTGCCGATTACAAAGCTTCCGTTATTATCATAAGTGAGACCCATATAGGCTCCCAGCTTGTTTTTGCGGTAAGTTGTTCCCAGAGAATACATTTGTTTGATACCCATTCCCATGGTCTCATCTACCCAGTCGGTATTGGTTTTTTCCGCTTCCTCCCATGAGATATTATTGGGCAGGGGAGCACGACCCGTTCCTCCATCATTTTCCCACGCTTCCTGATACATCTGCAGCAGTTGTTTGGCGTTAAGCATCTCAGGCCTGTAGGTGGGCTGTGATGTACCCACACGCGATGAAAAATCAAATTTCAATCCGCTTTTCTTGGCGCGTTTGGTGGAAATTAAAATTACCCCGTTTGAGCCTCGTGAACCATAAATAGACGTAGCGGCAGCGTCTTTCAGTATTTCTATAGATTCTATATCTTCGGGATTCAAGGTGGCGAGGGGGTTGTTGTTGAAACCACCGTTATTTCCGTTCACAAAATAGTTTTGCGAAATAGGTATACCATCCACAATATACAAAGGATCGCCGGCGGCTGAAATAGACGCTACACCGCGGATACGCACCAGTGTGCCGGAACCCGCGACCCCGCTGCCGGTGGTAATCTGAACGCCTGGGGCTTTACCCTGAATGGCTGCTTCAAAACTGGGTGTTGGCATGTCTTGCACATCAGCGCCTTTAAGTGAGGTTACGGAACCTGTAAGGTCGCGCTTGGTGCTGGTACCGTAACCTATAATTACTACCTCACCCACATCGGAAGACGTGTTAAGTGTGAAATCGGAAAGGCTTGTTTGCCCGGCCTTCACAGTCACCGCTTCGGTAGCTTCCTGATAATCTTTAGCCGAAATGGTCAGTGTGTGATTCCCTACAGAAAGTGAGATGGAAAAATTGCCATTAACATCCGTGGTTGCGGTGGTTTCACCGGTAGATGTTTTGATAACAGCACCTTCCACTGCTTTGCCGTTTTGATTCTTTACCTTGCCGGTAAGTGTCGGGTTCTGGGCCATCAAGGGAAATATTCCCGAGAGGAGAAGAACCAGAAGAATAGGTATGTGTTTTTTCATAAAGAAACTCGGTGTGTCAAATGTACACTATCCCGTTTAAAAAACAACAACAAGTTTTAATTGCGTTTAATTTTTATAACAATATTGTTAACCTAAAGGAAACAGAATGTGGGCAATATGGTAAAAACTGATTCCGGATACAACTTTAATTTGCTGCAGTGAAAATTGCTGCGATTGATATCGGATCCAACGCTGTCAGACTCTACATAGCCAGGCCGCTTCATGAAGATTTACCGGACACAGATTTTAAGCAGGTAGAATTTACCCGTTTGCCTTTGAGATTGGGAGATGATGTATTTAAAAACAAAGAAATTGGAAAGAAAAAAGCCGATTTGCTTGTAAAGGCCATGCAATCGTTTGCTTTGCTGCTGGAGATATACAATGTGGACGCAATATCGATATCATTACCGGCAAAGAGGAAAGTCGGCTTGTACAGGCAGCAATTTTGGACAGTCTTCCGGGCAAAAGCACTTTTCTGCATATTGATGTAGGTGGTGGCAGTACTGAGATAAGTCTGATCCGGAACGGAAAAATTAAGCTTTACGAGAGTTTTAATATTGGAACGGTGCGCATGCGTGAGGGCAAAGTTAAAAATTCTGAAACCCAGCGCATGCTAAAATGGCTGTCAGATTTACCATTGCCGGCAGATGAATCCGTAAAAGCCATTGGTACCGGCGGAAATATAGTAAAACTGCATGCACTTGCGGGAACAGCCTCGAGGGAGGCGATGAACCTGCATCACCTGAAAAGCACCAATGCCTACATTGAATCACTCAGCCACCACGATCGTGTTTATGAGCTTAAACTGAATCCGGACAGGGCAGAAGTAATTAACCACGCAGGCAATATCTTCATACAAATTATGGAACATTGCCATATCCATGAGATTTATGCTCCGAATGTGGGTCTAAAGGATGGCATAGTAAAACAGTTGTGGAAGAAGCGTTTTAACGCTAAGAAATCCTGAAACTTAAAAGAGCCTGTCCCAGTTTCCAGATGTCGGAGAAACTGTTATAAAGAGGCACAGGAGCCATGCGTATTACATTGGGTTCGCGCCAGTCGGCCACAATACTGTTTTGGGTAAGGTGGTCAAACAGTTTTTTCCCGTTTTCATCGGTCAACAGGCTAATCTGACACCCGCGTTCGTTATTGGGGGTAATGATGCTGAAACGCAGATTTGTATTTTGGCTGCGGCAATCTTTTAGCATGAAATCCAGGTATCCGGTGAGTTTTTGGCTTTTGTCGGCCAGGTTTTGCATGCCTGCCCTATGGAAAATATCCAGGCTGGCAGCGTGAACAGCCATGCCGAAAACAGGGGCGTTGGACAACTGCCAGCCTGCCGCACCGGGTTCGGGTTCATATCCGCGCTGCATAAGAAAGCGCTTGTCTTCGCGATAGCCCCACCATCCCGATAAACGCGGTGTTTCGGGATTCAGTGCATGGCGTTCATGGATAAATACTCCTGACACATTGCCGGGACCACTGTTAAGGTATTTATAACTGCACCATGCTGCAAAATCGACGTTCCATTCGTGCAGTTTCAGGGCTACATTGCCTGCGGCATGGGCAAGGTCAAATCCCGCGGGAACTCCGGCTTTATGGGCGGCTTCCGTAATGGCGGGGATATTGAAATACTGCCCCGTATAGTACTGAACGCCACTAAAGAATACCAGCGCCAGCTGATCGGCGTGTTCTTCAATGGCAGCAATGATGTCTTCTGTGTGTAGTGTGTGCTCACCTTCACGGGGTTTCAGCTCAATAACCGCATCGTCGTAATCAAAACCGTGAAATTCAACCTGGCTCTGCACAGCATACATATCGCTGGGAAAAGCCCCGGCTTCCATGATGATTTTGTAGCGTTCTTCATCAGGTCTGTAAAAACTGGCCATCATTAGGTGCAGATTTACGGTAAGTTGATTCATTACCACCACTTCGTGGGGTAACGCGCCCACCACTTCTGCAGTGTTATCAGTTAAAAATTTGTGGTAATGGAACCAGGGTTTTTTACCGTGAAAATGACCTTCCACACCCCATTTTTGCCAGTCATCCAGCTCAGATTGTAAATACTGTCCTGCAGTTTTGGGTTGCAGCCCCAGCGAGTTTCCGCAGAAATACACAAGCGGATTGCCCTTTTCATCCGTTGGAAATAAGAATTCGTTTCCAAATGAAGCCAAAGTATCTGCCTTATCCTGTTCCTGGGCAAATGCAAGGGTATTGGAAAAATACATAGGGCAAATTTAGGGAGTTGCATGGTTGCGAACTCGCATAAATTCATTAAACTCGCAAACATTTTATCGGCAATCCATGAAACTTGAAGATGAAATAAAACAATCACGTTTTACATCCTCGCAGCAAAAGGCGCTGGTGAATATCCTCTTTACGGCCAACTGGGCCAATGCCAGGTTGCGGGAGATTATCAAAGCATACAATATCACACTTCAGCAGTATAATGTGCTTCGCATTTTGCGCGGCAAATATCCCAAATCTGCCAATCCGGGTGAGATTAAGGCGGTGATGCTGGATAAAAATCCCGATTTGACCAGACTTTGCGACCGCATGTGCGTTCAGGGTCTGATCAGCAGAACCGTTGACGAGGTGAACCGCCGTAAAATGAATATCTGCATTACAGAGAAAGGACTTAAGGTATTGGAGCAAACCGATCCGGAGGTTCACAAACTCGAGCCATTGATGGTTCATCTTGGTGATACTGAGGCAGAACAACTAAGCGATTTACTCGACAAGCTTAGGGGTTGATTAGTCATAATTCCTGCATGTGCGGGAATTGCCAATCAGCAGATTATTTTTTCCTTATCATGGTCAGGCCGTCTCTCAAGGGTAAAAGCACCACATCAACTCCCGTTGTTTCAGCAACTTTTTGATTAAATAGATGCATGCTGCGTGTATCCGGGTCATTAAGACAATCTTCATTGTTTAGTACGCGACCGCTCCATAGGGTGTTATCAAAGAGCATGAGTCCTCCGGGTTTTAGTAAGGGAAGGCAACAATCGAGATAAGCGCTGTATTGCAGTTTGTCCGCATCCACAAAGATTAAATCAGGATGTAATCGCAGACCGGGAATGACTTTCAGCGCTTCGCCGGCATGAATGGTGATTTGACCCTTTTTACGGTGTTTGTCCACCCACTGTTGGGCCTTCCAGGCCATTTCCGCACTCGCTTCTATACTGTGTAACTCACCGCCAGGCATAAGTCCTTCTGCCAGGCACAATGCTGAATATCCTGTGAATGTACCAATTTCCAATATGCATTCTGCGTTTGTAAGTGCCGCTATCATAGATAGAAAACGGCCTTGCAGCTGCCCGCTCAGCATACGAGGATTGGTGGTGTTTCGCCACGTGTAAGCAGTAAGGTTTTGCAGCAATTCAGGCTCGGGACTGCTGTGTTTTTCGCAATACTGATGCAGGTCATCCTGCCAATCGGGGTGCATGGCTCAAAGTTCGGGTTAATTATAAAAAAATACAACTTCTCATTAAATTGAAAATCAACAACTAAACACGAATACAAACCTTGTTGTCAGGTAAATTTATCAGAAAAATGAAAAAATTTTGAGATTTCAAAAAAAAGTGTACTTTCGCGAGACAATTAGGACAAAAAATTATGTACTGGACATTAGAACTTGTAAGCTACCTGGATGACGCTCCATGGCCTGCCACCAAAGACGAGCTAATTGATTATGCCATCCGTTCCGGCGCACCCCTTGAGGTAATTGAAAACCTGCAGGAACTGGAAGATGATGGTGAACCATTCGAAAGTATTGAGGAAATCTGGAGCGATTATCCTACCGATGAAGATTACTTCTTCAACGAGGACGAGTTATAATTTACGAGCAAGAAAATCTTTGAAGGCCGCCCAAAGCGGCCTTTTTTATTTAACAAATACGATTGTATTTCTTTTGGTGATGATTTCTCCGTTGTTCAACTTGAAATGGAATGTAAGTTCAGCTGAATCCGGCATGCTCTGCCATGAAGGCACTGTCCAGTTGGAGGCGAAAGAATAGACTCTCAGCTGTTTTTCGTTGATGGGGTCGTTTTCAATCTTACTTACCTCCACATACGGATTGCCTTCCAGATTTTCACCGGCAGGTGTTCCCGGTAAATCTTTGTTGCAGGTTACTTTTACACTGTCAGTAAGCACAAAAGTACGTATGCTGATACCCAAATCTTTTCTATAGCCAATGCATCCTGGCTTTTTACTTGATTTGGTCTCGCTATTATATTCAACCTCGTAAGTAAATTGTATGACGGGTTCAACGATATTGGCAATCGAATCGGCAAAATATACCTGGTTTATCCCACTTACAAACTGAACACTGGTGGGCCCGTCACAAATGCAACCGGAAAGCGCCCCACCAACTAATGCGGTAGTAACAATAAAGGAAAATAGACGCATTATAAAGTTTTACAGGGTTCGTTTCACCTGTTCTTCGGTGTATACTTCCAGATAGTCGCCCACTTCAATGTCATTGAAACGTTCAATCTGCAGACCGCATTCAAAGCCGCGCAATACTTCTTTCACATCATCCTTGAAGCGTTTCAGCGATGCGAGTTCGCCGGTATGAATTACTACACCATCGCGGATGACGCGGATTTTATTTTTGCGTTCCACTTTGCCGTCGGTAACCATGCAACCGGCTACGCTGCCCACCTTACTGATTTTGAATACTTCGCGAACTTCCACATTGCCCACGATTTTCTCCACCACTTCGGGGCTAAGCATGCCTTCCATGGCGCTTTTCACCTCTTCTATGGCCTGGTAAATTACGGAGTAGTGGCGGATATCAATTTCTTCCTGTTCGGCCAGCTGACGCGCCTTGGCGCTCGGTCTCACCTGGAAGCCCACAATAATGGCGTCTGAAGCAGAGGCCAGCAGTACATCGCTTTCTGAAATCTGACCTACACCGCTGTGTATTACGGAAACCATTACCTCTTCTGTGCTGAGTTTCAGCAGGGCATCTGACAGTGCTTCCACAGAGCCGTCCACATCACCTTTAACGATGATTTTCAGCTCTTTGAAGTTTCCGATAGCCAGACGACGTCCAATTTCATCCAGGGTAATGTGGCGTTTGGTACGTATACCTTGTTCGCGCACCAGCTGCATGCGTTTGGTGGCCAGTTCTTTGGCTTCGCTTTCCTCAGACATCACCACCCACATATCGCCGGCGGTAGGGTTTTCACTGAAACCCAGCATTTTCACCGGCGTGCTTGGCGGTGCAAAATCAATCTTATTTCCGCGCTCGTTAAACAGGGCGCGCACTTTGGCGTAGTGGGGTCCGGCAACCATGTTGTCGCCCACACGCAAGGTACCGGTTTGTACCAGCATGCTGCACACAATACCACGTCCTTTTTCCATAGTGGCTTCAATCACTGTTCCCTTGGCTCTGCGGTCGGGGTTGGCTTTCAGCTCCATGATTTCTGCCTCGAGCAGTACTTTTTCGAGCAGTTTATCTACGTTAAGTCCTTTTTTGGCTGAAATTTCCTGACACTGGAATTTACCACCCCAGTCTTCCACCAGAATATTCATGCCGGCCAGTTGTTCGCGGATTTTATCCGCATTGGCACCTTCTTTGTCTATTTTGTTGAATGCAAAAACCATCGGAACTCCGGCGGCCTGGGCGTGTGCAATCGCTTCCCGTGTTTGAGGCATGACGCTATCGTCTGCGGCAATTACGATAATGGCAATATCTGTTACCTTGGCACCTCTTGCGCGCATAGCAGTAAACGCTTCGTGACCGGGCGTATCCAAGAAGGTTATTTTGCGGCTATCGGCCAGGGTTACCTCATACGCACCAATATGCTGGGTAATTCCGCCGGCTTCACCCGCAATAACGTTGGCTTTGCGAACATAATCCAGAAGAGAAGTTTTACCATGGTCAACGTGACCCATTACGGTCACGATTGGCGGGCGGTGCTGCAGGTCCTCGGGTGCATCATTTTCGTCTTCCTCCACCTCAAGCTGGGCTTCAGCGTCTACAAATTCCACTTCAAAACCAAAATCACCTGCCACCAGCTGAATGGTTTCTGCATCCAGTCGCTGGTTGATACTTACCATCATTCCCAGCGAGAAACAGGCGGAAATTACTTTGGTAACGGCAATATTCATCAAACTGGCCAGGTCATTGGCAGTAAGAAACTCCGTCACTTTTATTATTTTACTTTCTTTCTCAAGGCGGTCTCTCTCTTCCATTCGCTCAAAAGCACGTGCCTCTTTTCGCTGGGTTTTTAATTTCTGTTTGAGACCACGGGTTTGTCCTGCACCACCCAGTTTGCCCATGGTGGTTTTTACCTTGCTGCGTACATCTTTCTGAGAGATTTCGGCTTTGGGGTCGGTCTTTTCTTTTTCTTTTGCAATGCGCTCTTCTTCCTTGATTTTATCTTGAACGGCAACCTTTTCTCCGCCTACTTTTTTACGCTTGCGT
>RGEC01000095.1 GCA_009918425.1 Bacteroidota bacterium | reverse complement strand
TCCCCCAAATTTGGGGGATTTTTTTGAATTGTTATTATCCTAATTGAATTCTTTTGAATTGTTTTACGGTTAAGCCTGCTTCAACATCAGTAAGCATCTTGCCAACAGACTTGCTGTTGTCTTTAACAAATTCCTGATTTAGAAGTGTACTTTCTTTATAGAACTTCTCAACCTTACCTTGTGCAATTTTATCAAGAATGGCTTCAGGCTTACCTTCGGCACGTGCCTGTTCGCGACCGATTTCCATTTCACGGGCCACAACATCAGCAGATACGTCAGTCTTGTCCACAGCGATAGGATTCATGGCGGCGATTTGCATGGCAACATCTTTACCGGCAGCAGTATTGGCCTCTGAAGGGGCATTGTTCAATTCTACCAATACACCAATACGGTTTGCACCATGTATGTATGAAACTACATTCTCACCTTTAACCAGTGCGTAGGCAGTTACATCGATTTTCTCACCAATTTTGGCAACTTCATCCATGAGACGGCCTGCAATAGTTCCACCGGATATGGATAAATTCTTTAAATCTTCCAGTGTAGCGGGTTCGGAAGCCAGGGCAGCTTCCGCGATTTCCCTTGCAAAGGCTACAAATGCCTCATTTTTACCTACAAAATCAGTTTCACAGGTAAGTTTGATAGCGGCACCTTTTTTAGAATCGGAAGAAGTTACCGCGATTACGGCACCTTCAGAAGCTTCGCGGTCTGCGCGGTTTGCAGATATTTTAGCTCCTTTTTTGCGGAGGTAATCCATGGCCGCTTCGAAATCGCCATTGGTTTCGGTCAGGGCTTTTTTACAATCCATAAGACCGGCGCCGGTCATCTGGCGTAGCTTATTTACATCAGCTGCACTAATGCTCATAGTTTTGTTATTAAAAATGAATAATGGGTTACAAACTAAAGTTCAGATCAGGCCTCAGAAGCAACAGCCTCTTTGTTTTCAGGAGCATCTTCCTCAGGCTTTTCGCGACGGCGCTCCTGCACTCCTTCAATGATAGCATCGGCAAGTTCTGAAATAATCAGGTTTATACTTTTTGATGCGTCGTCATTTCCGGGGATGGCATAGTCTACTATCGTAGGATCTGAGTTGGTATCTACCAGGCCGAAGCTGGGTATTCCGAGGCGATGACTCTCAGCAACGGCAATGTGCTCGCGCTTAACATCTATCATCAGAATAGCACCGGGCAATTTGCTCATATCTTCAATGCCACCGAGCATTCGGGCCAATTTGGCTTTTTCACGGTCCAACATCAAACGTTCTTTCTTATTGATACGCTCAAAAGTACCATCAGCAGCCATTTTGTCGATGTTCTGCATACGCTTAATGCTGCGACGGACAGTCTGGAAATTGGTAAGCATACCACCCAGCCAGCGCTCGGTAACGTAGGGCATATTGGCACGCTTTGCATGCTCAGCTACGATTTCCTGGGCTTGTTTCTTGGTGGCAACAAAAAGAATTCTGCGGCCTGACTTTGCAATATTGCGAATGGCTGCTTTGGCTTCTTCCAGTTTGGCTTCGGTTTTTTTCAAATCGATGATATGGATACCATTCTGCTCCATAAAAATATAGGGAGCCATCTTGGGGTTCCACTTGCGGGTAAGGTGACCGAAGTGAACACCGGCATCCAGAAGATCTTGTTGGGTATAGGCCATGATTTATTATTAACGCTTAGAGAATTGGAAACGCTTACGGGCTTTCTTCTGACCGCTTTTCTTACGTTCTACAACACGTGAATCGCGGGTCATGAAACCGGCGGCTCTTAAGGCGGGCTTGAATTCGGCATTGAGATCGGTGAGAGCCTTGGCTATGCCCAGACGGATGGCTTCTGCCTGACCGCTGATACCACCGCCACGAACATTCACATTCACATCAAATTTGCCTTCATTATCGGTTACCGTCAGTGGGCTGGAAATCGAAGTCCTGTGCCATGGCAGAGGAAAATAGGTTTCAAAACTGCGGTGGTTTACGGTAATCGTACCGTTTCCTTCTTTGAGATAAACGCGGGCTACTGCCGCTTTTCTTCTTCCTGAGGTATTTTGCATAGTCTGGCTCAGATATCGAATTTCAGATTTTCGGGTTTTTGTGCTTCGTGAGGATGCTCAGTACCTTCGTATACATAGAGGTTGGTAAACAACCTGCTGGCAAGACGATTTTTAGGTAGCATTCCTTTAACGGCCATTTCAATCAGCTTAGCGGGCTTCACATTCTTGGCAAGGGTGGAACGCTGACCGCCGGGAAATCCGGTGTGGCGCAGGTATTCCTTGGTGCCCATCTTGTTGCCCGAGAGCTGAATCTTCTCGGCGTTGATAACGATTACATTGTCTCCGCAGTCTACGTGCGGGGTAAAATCGGGTTTGTTTTTGCCGCGCAATACAAAGGCAATCCTTGATGCCATGCGGCCCAGATTCTGACCATCAGCGTCCACAACAAACCAGCGTTTGTTGACAGTTGCCTTGTTGGCCGAAACAGTTTTGTAAGTACTTAACGGATTCACGTTGTGCGTTTCCTTTTATTTTTGGGGTTGCAAAAATAGCCAAAAACATTTGCTAAAACAAGTTATCCCCAACTTTTTTTAACCAAGGAAAAAATAACCTGTAAAATCCATGGTTTGAATGAAGAAGAAAATGATTCAATCCTACCAGTCTTCCTCGTCGGGCTGGTATGGGCCACGCAAGGATTTGCGAAGTCCTTCAACAAATTCTTTTACGTCTCTGTCGGCAGCCAGCAAAAACACATCGGTAGTCTGGTAGCCCTTTTTCACACGCATATAATATTCATGATAGGTGCGAATCATTCTGGCCTCGGCGCCCCTTTCTACCTCAATGTGAACAAAGTTGCCAAATTGGTATTTGTAACGACTTTCCTGAAATCGCAATGCCATTCTGAATTCCATCATACCCGACTGCTTTTTGTTGAACTGGTTTGTCTGTACCATCATGGGTACTGTAATTTTCATTACAATTTTATTTCCTACCACGTTCTCCAGCACCCAGGATTTATCCTTCATCTTCTCCTTACCGAACCTTTTTTTAAGATACAGCATGGCCCTCCAGTACAAGCTGTCTGCTCCGCATGTTTCACAATTTTCATCTTCAATGACACCCGAATAATAGATTATTTCTCTTAGGCTATCATAAGGAGGAATGAATCGTTTGTAGGGGACACGGGGTGTGATCTGCACTCCGGGCGCTTGCTCTTCTTCACCCCATCCGCCGCCTGCCGGGGCCGTAGTGTCTCTGGAAGTGCTGTCGGTTGATGCTGGACTCCTCCAATCAGTTCCCCAGCCCTGTGCCGACAAGGTTTGAAAGCACCCTGCCAATACAAAAGCAAAAGGTATTAAAACTCTTTTAAAAGTAACCATTACTGTCATGTCTCTCTATTTCAGTTCAAAAGATGTGCCGAACTCGGCTGCGAATATAAATTCATTGTTTGGGTCAAACAGACTTGTGGTGCGGCTAACTTTGTCCACATTGTAAATTTTGTGCAATAAAGTAAACGTTCAATTTAATCTTTTATTATGGCCCAGGGAATCTTCCTTTGGAAAAAATGGACGGTTTGGGTCTGTTTTTTCGCCATGCAATTTGTTCGGGCAAGGGCATTTTAATTACATCGAGACACACCTCACTGCAGCAACCTTCCCATTTTTTTGCGCATTCACTACACTGAATAAATAGTATGTGGCATCCTGTATTGGCACAGTTCACGTGCGTGTCTGCCGGCTTGCCGCACTGATGACAATTAGCAATAATCTCATTGCTTACCCGTTCGTGCAAGCGTTGGTCGAATACAAAATTTACGCCATGGAACTTATTTTCGAGTCCTTTTTCTTTCACCTGATTGACATAATGAATAATACCTCCTTTCAAATGGTAAACTTCATTAAATCCCTTGTGCTTCATCCAGGCACTTGCTTTCTCGCAACGAATACCACCCGTGCAATACATTAGGATTCTCTTTCCTTTTTCCTGTTCAAATTCGTCAATTACTCCTTGTAATTCATCTCTGAATGTGTCAGACTGGGGGCATCGGGCATTTTCAAATCTGCCCACTTCACTTTCATAATGATTGCGCATATCAATAACCACAGTTTCTGGATCCGACATCATTTCATTCCATTTGTCAGCCTCAAGATAATTGCCTGTTGCAGCAGGATTAAATGTAGGATCCTCTATTCCATCTGCAACAATTTTGGGTCTTACCTTGATGTCAAGCTTATAGAAACCCAGCTGCGACTCTTCTATAGCCTTATTTAAGCGTATGCCGATGAGAAAGTCAATTTTCCCCAAAGTGTCTTCGAACACCTTTACATTTTCAGAGGGAAGGGCAATTTGCGCATTAATACCTTCTTCTGCTACATAAATGCGACCTACCACTTCAATTTCTTTGAGAGAAACATACAGCGAATCTCTGAAAAGCGCAGGATTTTCTATGGGATGATAACGGTAGAAGGAGATGGTGGTATAGGGCCTTTTATCGGCCTGCATACGCGCCTTTAACTCCTCCCGATTCACTCTGTTGTGCAATAACATGGTCGGGAAAGATTTAAGCAACGCAAATTTACGGCTTACTTGATGCTAAAGGCAAGTAACCCACACAATAATTGAAGCCTCACAAGCGTTACAAAAAAAATACATTATGAGAACCTTATATTTAACATTGTTGTTGTTGGGTGCCGTTAGTACTTCTTCGGCCGAATCTATTCAAAAACTAATTGAAACCGGTAAAATCAGAGCCTTGTTCAGGTCTGCAGGCGGTAACTCCGGTTATTGTGTGGAAATGAAGGTGAAAAACATGACTAACCAGCCCATTATTGTTGATGTGGAGCCCGGTAGGCGTCTGGAATCGTCTGCAGATTCATCAAGACAAGATTTATTAATTGTAAAAAACGAGACCGTAAGAATTGCCGCAGGTCAAATTTTTCTTGGAAAAATTTTCGCTTTTTGTTGCCAGAGTAAAAACGGCTTGCCCAGGAAAGGTGGTGCGTATAGCGTTGGTGCCATGGCATCTGCAGGCCTGGTAAAACTTGCACAGTTTATCAGTAATAATAACTTTTCAAATTCCGCAATTCAGAATTCTATTTGGGTTTTATCAGACAAGCACAAACTAAGCGGCGTTTATGAAGGTGATCAGGCTGAAAATGAGGAATTGCGTCGTTATACTGCAGAACTTACCGGCGTTACTGTGCCTTGGTATTATATAAGTTATAAGAATATTCCGGGAATGGTTTTTTCGGATAAAGCCTCAACCCTGTCAGGAAGAATAAATTATGAACTCAAGAAAAACACCTCTGTAACCATTATTGTTAAAAACAGCAATGGTATGTTAATCCGAGTATTGCAGGAGAAGAAGGCACAGCAAACAGGCAAACAGACGGTTCCGGTAACTTTTCCCGTAGCTGCCTTGAGCAAGGGTAAATACCAGATTCTGGTATTGGATGAAAATACGAATATCATTCACAGCCGGGAATTTGAACTTTAGTAGCGCTTTGCACTGTCAACCACCATGACCCAAACCGGCAGTTCGTCGGTTGGATAAAGTTGCTGACGCATATATAAACGCCTGTTTAATGTGTCAAGGTGGTCCATGCTGCTCACAATCAAGGTATCCCCGGATTTGTAATCATAACCCGTGCTATACTTTAAGTCAATACCTTTTGCGGACAGAATTGCCGCGTAGTACTTCTCAACGGGATGATAATGCCCTGCGTGCCATACTGCCTGAAAAGGCAGTTTGCCGTTTTTCTCTGCCTCAAGTAAAACCTTAGCAGAACTAACACCTGTCGCTACATTGTTATGGTGATAATTTTCGAAATAGCCATATACAGTAATTGCTGCAATCAAAAGTTTTACGGCTAGCCGAAACCCTGCGTGGATATTTATACACAAAGGCAAAACAACCACCAGTGCCATTAGAGGAATTACAGGAGCCAGATACCAGTAAATTCGGGTAGCTGACAAACTGATTATGATTAAAAAAAGCACAATACCAATCAGCAATCGATAATGAATAATTCTGATTTCTGACCTTTTTATAAAAAATCCTGCTACCGGCATCAGCAGAAGAAAACCCGCAAAATAACTGCTCCAAAGCACCTCAATATAGTAATACCATGGAGATGCATGCCCTTCATTCGGCTTTAGATAACGACCTGAAAACTCATTATCCAATACAGCATGTAAATAGCCGGGTGTATGCCATTCATGGAAGCCGTAATATATGAAAACACACAATAGCGGGATAATTGCATACACAGCAACCCTTTTCCCTTTTAAATCCGCACGGAGCTTTATACCATATCCCATGGCAATCCAACATGGCAGCCACATAGCCGCTGCAACACCTTTTGTGAGAACGGCTGCAGTAAACCATATTGCCGTATACTTCAAAAATTTTATCTCGTGGGTATTTTCAAGATATTTCAGCCACGACAAAGAAGCAAGAAAAACAAACAATGTAAGCAGGGCATCATAATCACCAGTTCTCACAATATGGTAAGTATTGAAACCTCCACAGCCAATCATTACGGCGACCCAAGCTGCTGCAGGTTCAAAACCAAAGCGTTTATTCAAATGCACAAATCCTACCCAAAGTACAATACAACCGGCTATAGCAGATGGAAGGCGAAGTGCGAGTAACCCGGGTCCCAACAGTTTCATGCATCCCCACTGCAGAAGTACCAGTAGGTGCGGTTTGGTATTCCAGAAATCGGGCTTCCCATCGTAAGTAGTATACCAAAGATTGCCTGAATTCAGCATCTCCAGTGCATTGTTGGCCTGCCGGCTCTCATCCCACAAAAACATAGGAAGAGAATCCAGTCGGTAACAAAGTACCCAAAAGGACAACAGCAACAAAGCAACTGCGGAAATCTGTCCGGCAATACGCCCGGAATCTTTTCCGTCAAGAAACATCGGCAATTAGATCAGGGCTCAGAAACCAGCATTTTAGCCGAGAATGACTCCCGACCGTTATTCAGTTTCACAAAATACATACCCGCAGTCACACCAGCCGGTACGTAAATGCGCCCATCGGTGGTTTGTCCGCCAAAGCAGGCATTCCCTGATAAAGAAAAGACCGTATAATTATACAGCTTACCCAAAGGCACAGATACGAACCAGTCAGAGCCCGCTTTAACAGGCACAGGATAAGCATTAGCAATAACCTTCGCTAAATTTGATGTCGCTACATGGCTTATTAATACAGGAATATCGGCAGTATCCTTGCATCCATTGCTGTTGCTTGTTACCACCAGCTTCACCGTATAATTTCCTTCTGTAGCATACTGATGTGTTCCGGGCAAGCCATTGGTTTTGCTTCCATCTCCCCAGTTCCATTCAAAAGTCAGGCCTGCGGTAGTGATAGGCGTGCAAATTAGGGTTCTTTGCCAGCGCAACTGCCAGGTAAATCCTGCAGTAGGTCTGGGTTTTATGGCAATAGTGAGAGGCTTACGCGCACTGAAGCATCCATTTTTTTCTGTTGAATAATAGTAGGTCATGGGAGATAACAGCGGACCTGTTACTATCTGGCTTCCTTTAAAGAAGGATGTGGATGAAGTATCTTCATAATACCACCAAACGTTACCACCACTTACATTCACCTGAAACAGACCTGCTCCTTTCGAGCAAACCGGATCGGATTTAACCAAGGAAGGAACGGGCGGCACATTTACAGTAACCTTCACACTGTCAAAACCGGATGCAGCACATTGTTCCTCAGCGGATTTAAGGTAATAGGTGGTATTTGCCTGCATATTTAAGAAAACGGGTTTAGTGCCTGTATAGATAGGTTTTTGCAAATCAGATTTCTCATACCAGTTGAGTATTCCCCAGGGAATTTGAATAGAAAAAGAAACCGAATCTCCGGCACATACCGTAGGATTGGTCTTGCCGGAAACAGCAGGGGGCTGATACACATGCAATGTAGTGTGTTCGCGGCTGCTAGCGCAGATTCCATTCCACACCTCCACAAAATAATCGTATGTAGATCTTCCCGTGGGGACAAAGGTATAATTCTTGCCAAAAGCAATAGGAGTACCACCTGTCGGCTGATTATACCAGCGGATGGTATCATTTCCGGAAGCGCCCAGTGTAAATGATT
>RGEC01000094.1 GCA_009918425.1 Bacteroidota bacterium | reverse complement strand
AAATAATGGCAAAGAAAGTAGTAGCAACCCTGAAAAAAGAAGGCGCAGGCAACGATTACGTAAAGGTAATTAAGGCAGTTAAGTCACCCAAAAGCGGCCATTATACGTTCCGTGAGGAAATCGTGCCTCAGGACGCAGTAAAAGATTTTTTCAGCAAACCCTAAAAGAAAATAATCCCTTAAATTTGAGCTCCTGAAACAGGGGCTCTTTTTATTTTGTAATGTCAATTTTCAATATTTTCGGCAAAAAGAAAAATCCGGAAGAGGATAAGCAGGAAACCAGAGAAGCACTTCAGCAAACCCGCGACAATCTGTTTACCCGCATTGGTAGAGCTTTTGCCGGCAAATCTACGGTCGATGAGACTTTTCTTGATGAACTGGAAGAGATTCTGATTACCTCGGATGTAGGGGTAGAAACCACCGTAAAAATCATCGATGGCTTAAACCAAAAGGTTGCCAAAGAAAATTACCTTGGTCAGCAAGAGCTCAATGACCGCATTGCGGATGTTATATCTTCACTGATGCCCGATATTCACGAACCTGTGCAGCAGGATTTTGCCTTGTCTACTGCTGCTAAACCCTATATAGTGCTTGTTGTGGGAGTAAATGGTGTGGGAAAAACCACCACCATAGGCAAAATGGCTTGGCATTATACCGCCCAAGGTAAAAAGGTAGTTTTGGCTGCCGGTGATACATTCAGAGCCGCAGCTGTAGATCAGCTTGGAATCTGGAAAGAGAGAACGGGTGCTGAAATTATCAGCCATGGCATGAATACAGATCCGTCATCGGTAGCTTTTGACGCTGTTAAATATGGTGTCGAAAACGATGCAGACGTGGTTATTATTGACACTGCAGGCCGTTTGCACAACAAAGTAAGCCTGATGAATGAGCTTGCCAAGATGAAACGCGTGGTGCAAAAATTCAAGGATGACGCACCCCATGAAGTAGTTTTGGTAATTGACGCAACCACAGGCCAAAACGCCTATGAACAGGCCCGGCATTTCACGGCCGCAACCCAGGTAAATGCGCTCGCTGTGACAAAACTTGATGGAACGGCTCGAGGCGGCGTGGTAATAGGTGTAAGTGAGCAATTTAATATACCTGTGAAATACATTGGGCTGGGCGAAAAGGCCGAGGATCTTAAGCTGTTTGATAAAAAGGTGTTTGTGCAATCCGTTTTTCAATCATGAAGACCCGCAGTCATAGACAACCCCGTGTTAACGTAATAACACTCGGATGCAGTAAAAACCTTGTAGATTCTGAGGTGTTGATGGGTCAGCTTAAAGCAGGCAAGTTTGATGTAAATCACGAATCTGATAAGAATGATGCCGATATTGTCATCATAAACACCTGTGGATTTATTGAAAATGCCAAACAGGAGAGCATAGATACCATTTTGCGATTTGCTCAGGAAAAAGCCGATGGGAATCTGGAAAAATTAATTGTTACCGGATGTTTATCGCATCGCTATAAAGATGAATTAAAGGAAGAAATCCCTGAAGTAGATGCCTGGTTTGGTACCCTTGAACTACCCAATCTGTTGAAAAGTGTAGGAGCTGATTACCGCCACGAATTGATAGGAGAGCGTCTTACCACTACCCCCAGACACTATGCATACGTAAAAATAAGCGAAGGGTGTAATCGCCCCTGTTCTTTTTGTGCTATACCGCTTATGCGCGGAAACCACGTAAGCAAAACTATAGAGCAGCTGGTCCTTGAAATTAAAGGACTGGTGAGAAACGGGACCAAGGAAGTAATGCTGATTGCGCAGGATTCAACCTATTATGGACTGGATTTGTATGGTGAGAGAAAACTGGCTGATTTACTAAAGTATGTGAGTGATATAGAGGGCCTTGAATGGATTAGATTGCACTATGCTTTTCCTTCTCAGTTTCCTATGGACGTTATACCTGTGATGGCAGAAAGACCCAATATCTGCAAGTATTTGGACATTCCCGTTCAACATGCGACGGATACCATGCTCAAAATTATGAGACGGGGCATCACGCGCAAGCGCACCGAAGATTTGCTGGATAAACTACGTACCGATATACCGAATATTGCCCTAAGAACAACACTTTTGTTGGGGCATCCCGGAGAAACAGAAGCTGAATTTGAAGCATTGTATGATTTTGTGAAAAAGCAGCGCTTTGACCGGCTCGGTGTATTCACCTATTCACATGAAGAAAATACCCACGCCTATAGCCTTGCAGATGATGTCCCGGCCGAGATTAAGGAGCAGCGTGCAGCAGCCCTAATGGAGCTTCAGATGGGTATCAGTGAGGAAAAAAATGCGGGAAAGCTGGGTAAAACCTACAAAGTTCTCTTTGATCGACTTGAAGGTGATCATTTTGTGGGTCGCACGGAATCGGATTCTCCGGAAGTTGACAATGAAGTATGGGTGGATGCCAAAGACAATTATGTGCGCATGGGCGATTTTGCCGTTGTGAAGATAACCGGATACGGACCCTATGACCTTCAGGGTGAAATTGTTCAGCCATGAATGTAAACATCCATAGCGATGTGCCCGAAGGTTATTATGGTAAATTGGCATCGGCTTGGTTAAAAAATGATACAGACCTGAAGGATTTATATCCCATTGATGAAAAGGATATTAACCAGATTCAGGATCATTATGCCTATTTTGATACCCATAAAAGAGAATGGCTTGCCAATATCCTTAGTAAACAGTATGAAGGGATAGAGTTGCACAGCTCAGTGACTGCAAATATTGAAAAAATCAGAAGCACCAATACATTCACAGTTACCACAGGTCAGCAAATACACATTTTTCTGGGTCCCGCATTCTTTGTGTATACTCCACAGCAGGGACCAACAGGCAGGCTATCAACGAATGGACTTGAGCCTATTTGCGATGCGTTGATAGAAATGGGTGAAAAAGAAAATAGCTCTTCTGATATTAAAGACATATTCAAACTTTTTAAAGAGGCCTACACGCGTTTTTCAACATTATCGGCGGCAACCCGCTTTATCCTAAATGCCTTGTTTGGTAAATATGGACTCATAATCATTGATGCTGATAGTGCCTCACTCAAATCAGATATCAAAACCCTAATCCATGAGGATTTATTTTCTGATTCTGTATATGAAATTTTGCAATCTGCGTCAGTATCGCTGAAATCTCTGGGTTACGGCAATCAGGTTAACCCCAGAAAAACCCATTTTTTTCTTTTGAAAGAAGGCGAAAGATTCAGAATTGATAGGGAAGTAGATGGTTTTTTACTCCATCCCTCGGGTGAACTTGTTTCCAGCGAAAAAATGTTGCAATGGGCTACGGAAAAGCCTCCTATGTTCAGTCCTAATGCTTTGCTCAGACCATTGTATCAACAACAAATCCTTCCCAATATAGCCTATGTTTGTGGACCGGCAGAGATGCATTACTGGCATCAGCTTTTTCCACTTTTTAAGCAAAGATCAATTGTTGCTCCGATACTTTTTTTACGTGATTCATATCTGGTAATGGATGTAAAAACACAGTCGTTTTTGGTAAAGTATAATATGGATGAAAGTGTTATGTGGAAAGGTTTTGTTGATTCCTCCCGGTATTTGGAAGAAATATTAATAGGTGAAAATACAATTTCCCGTGAATTAGAAGAGTTGAAAAATAAAATGAATAATATTTTTCGAACTTTATTTGATCTTAAATATAAAAACATCAAAGAATTGAGGTCAAAAAGCGAAGTATGGATTAAGGAGCTGGAAAAAGCTGAGAAATCTGCATCGAATGATATAAGGATGCAGCCTGCCTTTGAGCCTGTTTTTGGCAGATTGCAAAAAATTTCAATGTTGTATTTTGATAAAAATAAACCTCAGGAAAGGATGATTTCCTGGGTGGAGTTGTTGTTAAAAACAGGCAATAATCTATATGATTTAATTATAGAAAGCCCACAGAGTGCGCATGCATTCGGAACACTTTGTGTCTAGTATTTAAGGCGCTTTATTGTTTAATGTCAAAAATCATACTCTTTTTATTGGTAATTAGCATTATTGCTATTATTTTCGCAACATCAACAATTATAGCTGATGCAGTTTAATTTAAAATCAGGAATTTCTGTGGGTCTTTTAATGGGTCTGGTTTCAGCCGCTATGGCGCAACCCTACTACAAACAAAAGCCCGGTGCTAATTATCACGAAGCTGCCATGGAAAAATGGCCTTCCGGAAAAACTGAGAAGAAAAATGATTCGGGTCAGTACTCGGTAACTTCTTATTTTGTAGATCGTCGGGCTAAGCAGTGGTCTGTGGGATTGGGTGCCGGCTCTACACAGTTTTTCGGTGATGCCGACAAAATACAGCCCGGATGGCATGCCAAAGCATTTGCCAAATATAGCGTATCCCAGACTTTTGGTTTGAGAGCGGAATATAATGTGGGTGTTCTCCGCGGAGCGAGAGACTTTCAGTTCCCTACGCTATATAAAGATTATTTTCGTTTTAGAAGCAATTTTCAGGATTACAATATCCAGATGGTTTTTACCTTGGGTAACATAAGTTTCTTGCGCCCTCTTCGTAAAACCCAGCTTAATCTATTTATTGGTGGAGGTTGGGGTTCATACCGTTCTGTTGCCAAATTCAATGACCAGCGTTTATACATAGGTGGAGATTACTACCTGAATCACTATTTTGGACAAGGTACGCCCAACCCGAATGTTGGAAAAGATGTGGAAGATCGTTGGGAGGGAAGGCATTGGAACGTGCCATTCGGTTTTGGAATAAAGCATAATCTGGGAAAGAATTTCGATATTGGTCTAGATTATCGTCAGACCTATCTTAGAACGGATGATATTGACGTATATAACACTGCTATCTGGCAAAACCGCTGGTTTGACCAGTACAGCACCTTAACCGTTTATGGTGCATGGAAATTTGGCAGCAAAAGCAATCAGCACTATGACTGGTTAAGTCCTATCGAAAGTATTTACGAGAAAGTAAATCTTCTTGACCGCCGTGTAGATACATTATATTCTGATGCTGATGGTGACGGAGTAAGTGATTTCTTCGACGTAGATGACAGCACCGAGCAGGGTGTGAATGTATATGGCAATGGTACCGCTGTTGATTCTGACGGAGATGGTGTTGCAGATTATAAAGACAAAGAACCATTCTCTGACAAGGGCGTTGAAGTAGATGCAGAGGGTCGTATGATAGACTCTGACGGTGATAACATCCCCAATGTTAGGGACCTTGAGCCCAACAGCCCTATAGGTGCCATGGTAGATGCACGCGGGCGAAGTATTGTTAACAACTGTTGTAATTGCGACGATATGACTTTCCCTTCACTGTATTTTGAAACCAACAAATGCCAGATTAGGCCTGAGTTTCAGGTGGTGATGATGATGATTGCCGATAAAATGAAGCAGTGTCCTGACAAGAAACTGGTAATATGCGGTTCTACCGGCGAAAAAGAAAAAATGTATTCCGGTAAGAAGGGTGATGCCATTGGCTCATGCCGCACAGAAACTATTATACAGGCACTGGTTAGCCAATTCGGTATCACACGGGATCGTATCGTAGTAGATGCTGCCTGCAAATCAGCAGATAAGAATAAAATGGAATTTAAGTTTGGCGGATCTAGACCAGCTACACCCAAACCAACACCTCCTGTGCAGGTATTGCCCCCAACACCCAGATCCAGTCGTTAATAATTTAATCATACTTTTATAAAAAAAAAACGGGCTCTAGAAGGCCCGTTTTTTTTTGGAGTAATATCTGTAAATTGAATTATATTAAATTAATTAAATCTTTTGCAGCATGGTCTGGTTTTATTATAATGCCGTCTGTCTGGTTTTTAAACCAGGTTATCTGTCTTTTGGCATAGTTCCGTGTGTGTTGCTTTATTTTATTTACTGCTTCCTCAAGAGAGGTTTTTTCATCTAAATAATCAAATAACTCTGAATAACCTACCGTTTTCAATACCGGTAGATTTTTCCATGGCAGCAGCGATCTGACTTCCTCTAAAAGTCCTGATTTCATCATAGCATCTGCTCGGGATTCTACCCTTTGGTAAATCCATTCTCTTTCAGGTATTAGGTTGAAAATTTGATATGGGTGCTTAATTTTTTCCATTTTAGGAGTGTATATATCCTGCAATGTCATGTTTTCGGCGCTTAACAGCAATTCTGCTGCCCGTTTCATTCTGGCAGGATTTTGTGATTCAACCATTGAGAGGGCTGTTGGGTCAAGACTTTCAATCAACGTAATTAACCCAGGTAATCCATTCTTTTCCCAAATAGATTCCACCTCTTCACGCACGCCTATCTTTATTTGAGGGAGCTTGCTGAAACCCTCAAGCAAAGCTTTTAGGTAAAGGCCTGTGCCACCGCATAGAACTACATATTCATGCTTACCTAGAATCGCATCAATTTTGATACGGGCTTCTTCTGTAAACGAAGCTGCAGAATAAGGATCATGAATACTCCTGTTTGCGATGAAATGATGAGGAACAGCAGCTAACTGATTTTCCGAAGGCCGCGCAACACCGATGTTCAACTCGTGGTAAAACTGCCTGCTGTCAAAACTGATAATTTCAGTATTTAGCTTATCGGCAATATGAATGGAAAGATCTGTTTTCCCGGAAGCGGTAGGGCCTGCTATAGCTATTATCCTTGGCTTCATCGGATAAAGCCGATTTACTGGTCGTTGACCTCAGAGAATCCGTCCATGCCAAAATCTTCATCGGTGCCATCGCCATAATCATTTAGACCCAAATCATCATCATCTTCATCATCGGTTTCGTCGAGCAATTCCTCTTCGGCACCTTCCATTATGTTCTTTCCTGCTTTGGCAGCCAGAATTTTGGCAGCAAGTGCATCGAATTCATTGTCATCAAGCATTTTAAAACGGCTGTCTTCACGCTGACGTGGAGATTTTCCTTCGCTTCTGTACACCAATGGATATTCCTTTTTAGGAGCATCTTCTGCAATCATCTGCAGTTCACAGTTTAAGGTCCACATGGCCAGAAAATCAGTAATGTAAATAAACCGCTGGTGAGGATCATTGATATAATCCCGCAGTTTGGCATCTTTCATCAATGCTTTGGGTTCGGGGTCTTCAGCATCACTCATCCCCATGTCATCCAGGCAGATTTCAAATAGCTTACGCCATTTGTCATCGCTTATGTAGAATGATGTAGGCTCCTTTTTGTCGAACCCTATAGAATCCTGAATAACATTGTGAAAATCAAGAAAGCTGTGTGAAGGTTTTATATCAATCCACCTTACCACATCTTCCAGATCCTCAAACCAAACCTTAAAGCGGTAAATCATCTTGACGCAAAGTTAAATCATGCTGTGCAAATTCTGTATTTTTGCGGTATAGGATGCGGCTAATATTTTTATTTTTGTGTTGTTTGGTTTGTTTAGGTTCATTAAAATCTCAGACAGGCGATATAAGGGGGTTTGTTTATAATTCAGAATCGGGTGAAAGAATTGCCAATGCATTGGTAAAGTCCGCTAGCGACGGTCGCATCGTTTTAACAGATGCAGATGGATATTATTCATTAACAAAGCTGACTTTAGGAAAACAACGTTTGTGGGTATGGGCAGCAGGGTTTGACACAATTTCAGCTGAGGTGATGGTATTTAATGGAGCCAATACAAAGGCCGATCATTACCTGCAGAAAACAACCGCTATGGAAGAGGTAAGAATTTCCGTAGCCAGAAAGAGAGATGCCGGTATCACCGGAACACCCATAGAGCCCAAACAAATTTATAAAATCCCCACGGTAGGCGCAGAAGCCGATATTATTCAATATCTGCAGATTATGCCAGGGGTAGTGTTTACAGGCGATCAGGGTGGTCAACTATACATACGCGGTGGCTCGCCAATTATGAATAAGGTAATGCTTGATGGAATGACCATATACAATCCTTTTCATTCAATTGGCTTGTTTTCGGTATTTGAAACAGATTTAATAAAAAGTGCGGATGTTCATACTGCGGGTTTTGGGGCTCAGTACGGTGGAAGAATCAGTGCGGTGGTGGATGTAAGAACCCGTGATGGCAATAAACAAAAACTGAGTGCAAAGACAGGTCTGACCACGTTTACAGGCAAATTTCTTTTGGAAGGTCCGATTAAGAAATTCAGCAAGGGTAACAGCAACAGCTCTTTTGTTTTATCCTACCGCAAT
>RGEC01000093.1 GCA_009918425.1 Bacteroidota bacterium | reverse complement strand
GAAATGGTCGTAGTCCCATTTCCCGGAGTCAATGTGATATTGGCACCAGCCGTTCCATTCATGGTCAGGTTGTTTTCCCGGGAATGAAAAGATCCGTCTACCCATAGTTCTACATTGCAATTTGTTTCAGAGAGTATATGTATGCGGAACTGATAATTTCTGCGGGTGCTACTTACATTGTAATTAAGGGTGGAGTTTCCCCCACTGTGGTTTACATACCATGATGTGTTAACATCATCGCATTGTATATAAAGGCGCGAATTGCTATGCCTGTTTGCCCATGACCCGGCAGATGGGCTTGCATTCAAAGACAAGCCCATACATCCTATAGCCGATGTAGCCGATACGGTGATGGTTACCACATCCCCCGGTTGAAGGCTGCGGTCATTACCTGTATTGTCGCCCGCTGTTTTGAACTTGCGCCATGCAACTGCCTGCTTATTGCCGCTGCTGTTGGCCCACATGCCCAGTTCGGCTGTGCCTGCATTGGCAAAAACACTCCCCCCACTGGTAAAAGTCGTGTAATAGCCTGTATTACCCAGTGTGTATGTTACCTGTGCCTTTAACGGTGCTGAAATAAAAATAATGGCCCATATACAACTCCATGAGGCATATAAAAAAGATTTCAATCTAAGAATAAAACATACAGGTGACTGCATGACATTGAAGGCTTTTGGCAACTTAGTGTAAAGTTAACACTATTTAACATCAAAAGCAACTTTTTTGTATCAGAATCTCAGGGTAATACCCCCCATCACATTTCTTCCTGCCTGGGGATAAAGAAATACTTCCTGGCTGATATCTCGGCTTCCATAGGTATACATAAAGGTATAACCATTGGATGAATAAAGGGTATTGAAAACATTCAAAATTTGAAACTGAATATCCAAGGATGCACCCGATTTCAGGGTGTAACTTTTTTGCAGCCAAAGTTCAGCAAAATGAAAAGGAATAAGACTGCGGTATGTATCTCCCGTATTATCCAGGTATTGTCTTCCCACATATTTATGTATGTATCGCAGACTCGTATTTTGCATAAAAGCGTACTCCAGCCAAACCGCTCCATTAACAGACGGTGACATGGCGATGGGTACATTATGGAAAACACTGTCATTCTGCAGGTAGGTAAAATAATCAGGAATTACATTAACGATGCGTTCAATTCTATTTTGGCTAAGGGATATGTTACCGCCGGATTTGCATTTTGAAGAGATCTTTTGTTCAAACCCTGCCTCCATGCCCCTACGGAAACTCTTTTCTGCATTTCGTCTCAGCGGATTCCCCACGTCGTTAACCTCGCCTGTCAGCACAAGCTGGTTGCGATAGTTCATGTAATAAAGATTGACAAAAACGGACCCGGTTTTGCCGAAATGGTTCCAGCCGAGTTCCCAGTCTGTAAGCTTTTCGGGTTTGGGTACATCTCCGGTTTTGTGGTCGGTAAAATCACTGCGCGAGGGTTCCCTGTTGGCCAGACTCACACTGCCGAAGAAACTTTGGTTAGTAAGTTGATATATGAGGCCGGCTTTTGGATTAAAAAATCCGAAATTGCCCGAGAAATCGATGCTTCTGAGATCGTTATCCGTGCCTTTGCCTGTATGGTTTACCTTTCTGTACTGCAGGTCAATCCATGTTTGCAGATTTTGTGTCCATTTTCGGGTGTTTTTAACAAAGACAGATGCATCTGTTTTCAATCCTGAGCCGTTGTAGTAAGACTGATCGGGTATAGCATGTGGAGCATTTGAGGCCCAAACAATGCGTCCATAGTGCTTGCCCTTGTATTCATTGTAGCCCATACCCAGTATCCACTCTGATTTTTCGGTGTTGTAGTTCCAGCTGATATGGCTGCCTATCAAATGATTATCGAGCCAGCGGCGGCGTACCATGTCGCTTCTGAAAATGGTATCATTGCCTACAACAGCCGGGGGTATCAGGTAATTGGAAAGTTTGTCCTGATAGCGAAATTGCTCAAAATAGCCCAATCCGCGGGTGTAATACAGGGTAGCATTCAGCTGGCTGTTCGTACCTGTTTTTGTTGTGAAATACAAATGGTGGTGGTTTTGGGTATAATCGTCTATTTCTCTGGGATAGGTGTAGTAATTGTAGGTTCTGGGGTTTGAGCCGAACAGGTTTACGGAATCGGCGGCAGTTTTGTAAGTCACACCCAGATTGCGGTAATAATGATTGAGCAGATCAGATTCTGAACCTTGCAGTTTTTCTTTCGGCACGCCCCACCAGGCCTGATAGGTTTGTTCTTTGCCACCGAATGACAGCCATTTTACTGACCAATCTTTTCCCTGATATCCAATTGCAGCCATGTAGGAGCGGAGTTTGCTTGTGGCCCTGTCTACAAAGCCATCGCTGTTTATGGAAGAAAGCCTAAAATCAGTGGTCCAATGGTTGTTGATGAGTCCGGTGCCACCTGAAACAGAGTGTCTCAGGGTATTAAAACTGCCTGCTGTATTGGAGAATATCAGATAAGGCTTGTTTGAACTGAATGTTTGCATATTTACCGTAGCACCAAATGCGCCTGCACCATGGGTGCTGGTGCCCACACCCCGCTGAATCTGCACACTGGAAAGGCCGGTAGCCATATCGGGCATGTTTACCCAAAAGGTTCCATGGCTTTCCGCATCGTTAATGGGTACACCGTTGATGGTAACGTTGGTTCGGCTTGCATCACTTCCCCGCACACGGATGCCCGTATAGCCAACGCCGGCTCCTGCATCGGTGGTGACGGTCACACCCGGCTGAAACTGAAGTAATACAGGTAAATCGCGGCCGGTGTTTTGTATCTGAATTTCCTTGCGGGAAACAGTGGTTTGGGCAATGGGCGTTCCCTTTGTTGCGCGCGATGCAGATACCATCACCTCCTCTATAGTTTTGGTGCTGTCTAAGTTAATACGGGTGCTATCGGCAGGATGTTTGGCGAATGCCTGAAACGCGGCAAGCAGCAGTGCTAAAATGGGTAGTGTTTTTTTCATGGATGCGTAGGTTTTGCATCCGGGACACCTTGATAAAGGCGACACATTTCCCTGCGCAGGCATTATCCTGATCAGGTATTACGGGTATTGTCTCAGCATTTCCTTTGGAAAAGCACCCCGAATGCGGTAGCAAAGTTAGTAAAATGCAGACGGACTTTATATATGGAAAAAACCTATGCCTGTATGTATCCTTTTTGGATCAGCAATTCCGCGATTTGTACGGCATTGGTAGCAGCGCCCTTTCTTAGGTTATCACTCACAACCCACATGTTCAGGGTATTTGCACGGCTTTCATCGCGGCGCAGCCGTCCTACAAAAACCTCATCTTTATCGTGGCTCCAGATGGGCATGGGATAAACGTTGTGTTGCACATCATCCTGCACCAATACGCCAGGCGCATTATCCAGTAGGGATTTTACTTCACCCAGGTCAAAATCCTGTTCAAATTCCACATTGATGCTTTCGCTATGACCGCCGGTAGTGGGCACCCTCACGGTAGTAGCCGTTACTGCCATCTCCGGTGCTTCCATAATCTTGCGGGTTTCCAGAATCATTTTCATTTCCTCTTTGGTGTATCCATTTTCAAGGAATACATCGATGTGCGGAAGAATATTCCGGTCTATGGGATGCGGATAAACAGGCGATACAGGCCTACCTTCTCGTTCGGCATTCATTTGCTCTACGGCTTTTTGCCCGGTTCCGGTAACACTCTGGTATGTGCTCACTACAATACGTTTGATGCTGTATCGGTCATGCAGGGGCTTTAAAGCCACAAGCATTTGAATGGTACTGCAGTTGGGGTTGGCTATGATGTGGTTGTTCTGGTTCAGGGCATTGGGATTTACCTCGGGAACCAACAGTGGAATATCTTTTTCCATGCGCCAGGCACTGCTGTTATCTACAACGTAAGTGCCTTTGGCAGCAAACTGCGGAGCAAATTCTTTGCTAACGGAACCACCTGCACTGAAAAGTGCCAGGTCGGGGGCTGCCTCAATGGCGGCTTGCATGGAAACTACTTTCCAGGTTTTATTTCCAAAAGCCACTTCTTTTCCAACACTGCTTTCGCTGGCGACGGGAATTAATTCAGAAACGGGAAATTTCCGTTCAGCAAGCACCTGCAACATTTTTGAGCCCACCAGACCGGTGACTCCTACAACGGCAACTTTCACAGGTTATTTGACCTCCTCAGCTTCGATGATAACTTTGGGTTCTGCAACCTTTTGGTTGTTAAGTGGGTCTGGAACTGGTGAATTGGCTGCGGTATCTCCGGGCTTAGGAGCGTTTTGATTTTCCAGTTTTTCAAAATCAGCCTCCTGACGCGCCTTATCGGTGCTGTCCTGTTCAAGTTTTTCCTCTTCGGTATACGCACTATCGCCGGAGCAAGAATTACCCAAAACAAGAACACCCACACTAATAATCATCAATACATATTTCATAAGGGCAAAATTACACAAGCCAATTGAATTCTTATAGAATTTCGAGTTCTTCAAAAAAATCATTCCAATCGGAAAAGTCTTTGATACCGGTAGATACGGATTCAAAACAATCCATGCTAATGCCCCATGGATCAGTTTCTTTGATTTTTTCGGCAGCTTTCGAATTTGGACTTACCTTCACCAATTCCTTATCGCCATTTATTTTTGAGTCAATAATCCATAGCAGGTTCTGTTCAGAAATTGCCTCTTTTATTGCGGGATAATCGTTTGCACTCACTTCCAGTCCGTTAACGGGAAGGATACTCAGCAGGGCCTTGACTTTTTCAACGGCAGCTGCATTTTTAACTTCGAGTATAATTTCCGGACCCGAACACCAGCCGATGATTTCCTGTATGGTGGAAGTAGGCAATTCGTTTTCATCTCCAATGGAAAAACCAATGTAGTCAGCCATAACGGCTGCTGCATACCTCGCATCGGCCAAGTCGCGAATGTTGTTAAATTTGATTTTCACGGAGTGCAGGCCTGAATTAAACCAGCATTTTAACCGGTTCTTCCAGATATTCTTTGAAGGTGTTCAGGAAGGCAGCACCGATAGCGCCATCCACCACGCGGTGGTCGCAGCTTAGGGTTACTTTCATGGTTTTCACCGGCTTTATTTCACCGTTCACCACGCCCACTGTGTCTTTCACGGCACCCACGGCCATGATGCAGGCATCGGGCGGGTTGATAATGGCGGTGAACTCTTCAATGCCAAACATGCCCAGGTTGCTGATGGTGAAGGTGTTTCCGGCCCAGTCCTGGGGCTGCAATTTCTTTTCTTTGGCGCGCTTGCCGTAATCTTTTACCTCTGCACTGATCTGGCTAAGGCCTTTTTGGTCTGCAAAACGCACCACGGGTACCAGCAAGCCTTCGTCAACAGCCATGGCAACGCCAATATGGATGTGGTGGTTATAACGGATTTTGGTGCCCAGCCAGCTGCTGTTTACCTTGGGGTTTTTGCGCAATGCAGCAGCAGCGGCTTTAATCACCAGGTCGTTCATGCTGATTTTTACCTCGCTCACGGCGTTCATTTGTTCGCGGGCTGCCACGGCCTTGTCCATGTTGATTTCCATGGTAAGGTAAAAGTGGGGCGCAGTGAATTTGCTTTCGCTGAGGCGGGCTGCAATGGTTTTGCGCATCTGGCTAACCGCTACTTCTTCGAAGCTTTCGGTGCCTGAAACCTGTACAACGGCAGGTGCAGCCTCCGTTTGGGTGCCTGGTACAAACGACTCTACATCCTTGCGCACAATACGTCCGTTTTCGCCGGTGCCCTGAATCTGACTTAGGTCAACACCTTTATCCTGTGCGAGTTTTTTGGCCAGGGGAGAGGCTTTTAACCTTTCATCGCCGGATGCAACCGGGGGAGCTGATACCGCAGCAGGCGCAGAAACAGTGGGTTGTGCAACCGGAGTTTCTGCTGTTTTTTCTGCAACAGGAGCCGGTGTTGGAGTGGCAGCAGCAGGTGCACCTGAAAGCAAAGATTGATAATCTTCACCGGCAGTGCCGACCACAGCAATTACACCATCTACGGGAACGGTGCTACCTTCGTCTACCAGATACAGAATGCTGCCTTTGGCATACACCTCCATATCCATGGTCGCTTTATCGGTTTCCACTTCGGCAAGAACATCGCCGCTTTTTACGGAATCACCTACTTTGTAGTTCCATTTCACAATGACACCCTCGGTCATTGTATCGCTCATTTTGGGCAATTTAACTGCTTCGGCCATAAAAGGATTGCAAAGATAACAAAATTAGGAATTGAATTTCCCCATAGCTGTGGGTTTAAACCCGCAGCAATTAGACAACATCATAAATATACGAAAAAAGATGAACAAAAACAAATCTTTTCGCACCAAAAACCAGGGGTATTGTTGTGCATCGCATGTGACATAAATGTTGACAGCATTATTCATGGCTGTATTACCTTCGCCTCATGGCTTGCAATCAGTACGAAACCTTTCTGAAGTATGTTTTTGAAAACGGCACCCGCAAAACCGACCGCACCGGCACCGGCACGGTGTCTGTGTTTGGCGGACAGCTGCGCTTTAACCTGCAGGAGGGTTTTCCGCTTATCACCACCAAAAAAGTACACCTGAAAAGCATCATTTATGAACTGCTGTGGTTTCTGAAGGGCGAAACCAACATTGCATACCTGAAAGAACATGGCGTTAGCATCTGGGATGAATGGGCCAACGCGGAAGGCGAACTGGGTCCGGTGTACGGCAAGCAGTGGCGAAGCTGGGAAGCCAAAGACGGTCGCATAATCGACCAGATTTCCGAGGCCCTGAACATGATAAAAAACAACCCCGACAGCCGTCGTATATTGGTGAATGCCTGGAATGTGGGCGAAATAGACAAAATGGCCCTGATGCCCTGCCATACCATGTTTCAGTTTTATGTGGCCGATGGAAAATTGAGTTGTCAGCTCTACCAGCGCAGCGCAGACCTGTTTCTGGGCGTGCCTTTTAACATAGCCAGTTATGCCCTGCTCACCATGATGATGGCGCAGGTGTGCGGACTGCAATACGGCGATTTTGTGCATACCTTCGGTGATGCGCATATTTATTCAAACCATTTCGAGCAGGTGAAGGAACAGCTTTCCCGCGAGCCGCGCAGCTATCCCACCATGAAAATCAATCCTGCGGTTACCGACCTCTTCGCGTTTGATTACGCTGATTTTACCCTGGAAAACTACGATCCCTGGCCTGCAATCAAAGCGCCTGTGGCGGTATAATTAAATCGCCCACGTTTCTACACAGCGGCCGATTTAATTAAGCAAGCACTTTTTTTGTTATATATTGTCATTTTGTAAAACAATTACACAATATGCTTGTTTCATAAATATATTACGACTACATTCGTAAATATGAATACAAAAATCATCCTTAGCACCCTCTCCCTATTTTCTTTTTATGTACTCAATGCCCAAACCACGGCAGTAGGTACATTCAAAAACATTTTGGGCAATGGCACAGCCATTACAGCACACACAGACAGCGCCCTGGGTGTGGGCACGTCCGTACCTGAAGGCAAAGCCGAAATACGGTATTGTCCGCCTTCTGCGCTCGAGCATTCAGGCTTATTGGTTACCCGGGTGTTTTGCAATGGCCCCAGCAGCACTTCACTGGGCGGCGGTGGCAACCTTGGTGATGGTTTATCTGATGGAACATTAGGCGAAGGGCAAGATTTACCCAATGGTGGCTTGGTGCAGGTTCCGCATTATTTCACACCCGTTACCCCCATGCGTTTTCCTATACAAAGCATAAACAACAACACCGCACCGCTGCTATGGTTAAAAACGCAGGAGCTGCCTTCGGGCGCACGGGCATACACGTAGCCAACCCCAGGGCAGCGCTGGATGTGCGGGGTTTTGGCCCCAACGCCCCAGCCGTCATTTTTGGCATTAGGGCACAGCGTTCGCCATTTACCATTGCCGGTAACCCTTTGCCACAGCAATACACCAAGCATGTGGAGATAGTGCCGCATTGCACCCAGGGTGCGTACAACAGCATTACACAAAACAATGATTTGGGCATGTTTTTCACGGATGGGCTGGGCAATGAAGGCAGTAACCAAAGCGGGGCATTGGTAATTGGGCCTTGGCGTGCAGATGGGGTAACCGCGGGGCTGCGGATGGATGCCGCCGGCAATGTAACGATGCGGGGCAATGTGGAGGCACAAGGCAAGGTTACCTGCAATGGATTTGTCTCAAAACCCAAATGGTGGCCTGACTATTTGTTTGAGAAAGATTACAAACTGATGCCGCTGGAAAGTGTATCTAATTTTATACAAGAAAACGGGCATCTTCCGGGGATGCCCTCAAGGGCCCAGATACTGAAAGAAGGGCAGGACATAG
>RGEC01000092.1 GCA_009918425.1 Bacteroidota bacterium | reverse complement strand
AACATCCTTATAGAAATTAATTGATATGAAAATTTTATTTAAAATTATTTGTGTAGCGAAATTGCTTCTACGATTTCAACAAACACAGGCACAGGACAACTTTGATATCAGTCTATCTACCGATGAAACGAATGTGGTGTATGTGGGCTTAACCAATAAAATTCAATGTAATGTTAACCATATACCGTCAGAACAGTTGTTTGTAAAATTCACAGATAACGATGAAAATGAACTCGATTCGAATGGTTTTGCTATAAGCAGAACCTCAGCCAACGAATACACACTGCACATAATTCGCAGGATGCACAACGAATTAACTGCGCATATCTACCGTAAGTATAAGGACTCAGCCATTTTCATGGGCTCAAAAAAATTCAAAATACGAAGCGTGCCCAGACCCACCATAGAATTAAGTTGGATGCCGTTTGAAAAGCAATGGGATTACTTGATGAACAGGCCGGAACTTACCGCAACATTATATGGATTCACCAGAAAAGACATACAATATAAAATTATCAGCTATGATTTTATGTTGGTGTCGAGAGATGGGCCTTATAAAGTATCTGTAACCGGAAATTCCCTGCAGCCTGTAAATTCCCTGATAAAAAGAAGAGATCCCAATAATAAAGATTCGGTATTTTACATGTTTTCCAACATTAAGGCATCTGGACCCTCTGGCATTGTATACCTTGAAAATATTGGCAGGTGGATGAGCAACGGGAATGCTGCAAAACATAGCCTGGAAAATTTCTACGCCAAGAAAATGGAACAGGCTTTTGATTTTTCAAAAGCCATTCCAAACAAACTGTTAGAGATTTCATTGAAAATTCACAATGCAGCCTTATCAGGCAAGATTCAACCTTATCATGATGCAACATTAAAAAACAAAACTACACGTGACACTTATGCAATGATGGGATCATTATTAAACATCTCCCAAATTCCGGCAAATGCAAATGAAAATAGCATTGATGACTTTATAGATACTGCGTATATGGTGCCCCTGGATGAAAGCAGAATGGCTTCTGACTTGGGCTGTTCATTCAAGGTTACTCCATTGAAACATGGTTCTTCACAAAGAGATATTTTAAGTGTGGCTCCCATGTATTTCGAGCGCCTATTTAATGGCCTTGACTATAACATACCAACCGGTTGGTTTTCTTACAAAGCAATAAAATCATTGTTAAGCAATGACGATATCAAGTTTATTGAGGCTTACATATGGCACTTACAGGCATTGGCTGAGCAAAACAGATCAAATATATATCCGGCTAAATTGGAAACATTGTCCAAAAACAAAATCCTGACCTACACCCAGCCCAATACCGCTGATTATTTAGGTTCTGCACTGCTGGATTACTGGCGCAATCAGTTATTTGCAGATTTTCAGCAAAATAAATTTTCATTACTGGTCGATTTTAATAAATCGATTTCAGAACTCGAATTCCGAAAACTACATACCATTAAAATCAATACACTTACTCAGGATACAACCTACCCTGATGATCCTGAAAAATTAATTGAAGTTTTTTACTATGATATACCATCAGCCTTTGACTCTATTTATTTTACTGATATTAATAATGAAAGTTATTTAAAAATTCATCAAAAAACAGAGGAACCGGGTATTGAACTCCAATATAAGGTTCCCTTGACCGGCATTAAACCACTGATAGATTCCAAGGCCTACACCATGCTGGAAATTCTGCTGAATGACTACAGAGAAAAAATGCAGAAGTTGAAAATAAATTAGGTTGCACTGAAGGAGCTAAAACCGGCGTCTAATTAGGCCTTCCACTATAATAAACACCCATTTAACCCGTTAATAACTCTGCAGGCTATGCCTTAGGCACTGCTTTATCTTCGCAATCTACCCATGCCGGCTAAAAAACAGGAAAAACAAAAGCTCGAGGATTTCGATCGGACCGATAAGGGCTCACAATCTGCCCCAATAGACCGAAAACAGGTTACCGACATAGCAACCCTAAAAAATGAGCAGGCGCGCAAAGTGTTTGGTTTTCTTCTATTGGTGCTTACCGCTGTTCTGCTTATCAGCTTTATATCTTTCTTTTTCTCCTGGAAATCCGATCAGGATTTTCTGGCCGGTGGAGACTGGAAACTTTTTAAGGCCAATAACGGCAAGGTAGAAAACGCCATGGGACTTCTGGGCGCGCGGCTCGGCTACTCATTCATCCACAATGGGTTTGGACTGGCTGCCTTTGCACTACTCCCCTATCTGGCTTTATCAGGTCTTTTTTTATTGTTTGGCTACAGACCATTTTCACTGCTCCGAATCGCCATACACACCGTGCTCTTCACCGCCTGGTTCAGCCTTACCTTGGGCTTTATTTTCCATCCCTGGTTTCCTTTATTGGGTGGTACATTTGGTTATTTTGGAATAAACAAACTCAATCATGTCATCGGCTGGCCGGGATCCCTGATTTTTCTGGTTTCTTATGCCGTAGTCTATGTAATGCTATTCCTGAACCTCAATCCTTTCGACCGCATAAAACTACCCTCCAAATCTCCTGAAATGGAAACTGCTGTGGCTGAAGACAATATTACGGGAGCACAAATAATTGAGGACGATCCTGATGATGTTTTTGAACCTGAAACAGATCCCGACATAGTTTTTGTGGATGAAGAAGATGAAGAAGATTATCAGCCGGTAGATGTTTCGGCGCTACCACCCATAGAATTGAAAATCAAAGAAGAATCTCCGGTTGTTGTTGAAACCCCAGCACCCTTGGCCGAAGCGGATACCGGCACCCAAGTAATTGAGCTGAGCGGCGATGATAATTTCCAAATTGAGGTAAAAACTGACAATCCGGATGAATTTGTGGAAGAGAACCAGGGCGAAACCACAGCCGCTCACTTTGGTTTAGACACTACCTACGACCCAACGCTGGAACTCAGGGATTACCGCCACCCTACCCTGGATTTGCTGAATGATTACGGCAGCAAAAAGCAGGAAATAGACATGAACGAGATTGAGAGCAGCAAAACCATGATTATTGATACACTGAAGAATTACAATATCGGTATATCCAAAATCATGGCAAGCGTAGGGCCTACGGTTACCTTGTATGAAATTATCCCTGCGCCCGGTGTTAAAATCTCTAAAATTAAAAACCTGGAAGATGATATTGCCCTGAGTCTTGCTGCACTGGGCATTCGTATAATTGCTCCCATACCCGGTAAAGGAACTATTGGCATTGAAGTGCCCAATAAAAATCCGGAGATGGTTCCCATGAAAGGGGTGCTCGCCAGTAAGAAGTTTCAGGAAGCCGATATGCAGCTGCCTGTAGCCCTGGGCAAAACCATCAGCAACGAAATCTTTGTAACAGACCTTGCCAAAATGCCCCATCTGTTAATGGCAGGTGCCACCGGACAGGGAAAATCTGTGGGACTGAATGCTATACTGGTTTCGCTGCTATATAAAAAGCATCCTGCTTATATCAAATTTGTGTTGGTTGATCCAAAGAAGGTGGAACTAACCCTCTACAACAAAATTGAAAGACACTTCTTGGCAAAACTCCCCGGAGACGGCGAAGCCATTATCACCGATAATACCAAGGTAATCAATACACTCAACAGCCTCTGCGTGGAAATGGATAACCGCTACAAACTGCTGCAGGATGCCATGGTTCGGAATATCGTTGAATACAATGCAAGGTTTCTGGAAAGAAAACTAAATCCGCAAAATGGGCACAAGTTCCTTCCCTACATAGTTGTTGTAATCGATGAGGTAGCAGATTTGATGATGACCGCAGGCAAGGAAATCGAAACCCCCATTGCCCGCATTGCACAGCTGGCCCGAGCCATTGGCATTCACCTGATTCTGGCCACCCAGCGACCCAGCGTGAATGTAATCACCGGCATGATTAAAGCCAACTTTCCCGCCCGAATTGCATTCCGCGTAACCAGTAAAATCGATAGCCGTACCATTTTGGATGCCAATGGCGCCGATCAACTTATCGGCAAAGGGGATATGCTCTACAGCGGAGGCAATGAAATGATTCGCCTGCAATGTCCGTTTGTAGACACACCCGAAGTGGAACGCATTGTGGAGTACATTGGCGAACAGCGCGCATATTCAACAGCCTTTATTTTGCCGGAAGTAAAAGATGAATCAAGCGAAGGCCGCGGCGGGGAAAGTTTTGACCCCAATGAAAGAGACGATCTTTTTGAAGACGCAGCCCGTGTAGTGGTTCAGAACCAGATTGGCAGCACCAGCCTTATTCAGCGCAGGCTTAAAATCGGCTACAGCCGTGCAGGCCGACTGATGGATCAACTGGAAGATGCAGGTGTGGTCGGACCAAACCTGGGTAGCAAGGCCAGAGAAGTCCGCATTCCCGATGAGGCAAGCTTGGAACAGTTTTTGAACAACCTGTAGTAGATTTGCATTTTTATGTATAAACGCAACCTTCTCATTGTTTTTTCTTTGTTTTCAGCGCTGGTCAACGCACAGAGCGATCAAAAGGCTACCGCTATCCTAAACAAAGTCAGTAAACTTTACAAAAGCTATTCAGGCATTAAAAGCACATTCACCATCACAACCACATCGGCTCAGGGCAAAAGCACAAGCAGCAATGGAACACTGTGGATCAAGGGAAGTAAATACAAACTCGATTACGCAGGTCAGGAAATATTTTGCAACGGCAAATTCATCTGGACTTTCAACAAAGAGGACAATGAGGTAACCAAAGAAAATTATAAGATTAAAGATAACAGTATCACACCCAATGAGATTTTTACCATCTACAACCGCGACTTCAAAAATGCCTATGAAGGTCCTACCGTGAAAGACGGAAAAACCTATGAAGTCATTAAAATGGTTTCAAAAAAGAAGGTAAATTACAGCTATATCAAACTGGAAATTGATAAATCAAACAACAAGATCCAGCGCATGATACAACACTACAAAAACGGGACGGAAATTATCTACAGCATAGGCCAGTTTACACCGAATACAGCCCTCGCAGATAATTTCTTTGAATGGAACGCTTCTGCTCATCCCGGCGTAACAGAAGTTGATCTAACCAAAAAATAACACCCCCATTCATCATAAAAAAAGGCTGCACATGCAGCCTTTTTTTATTTATCAGAATTCATTTCAGAGAACTTCCTTCATGCGTTGACCAATTTCAGCCGGGCTGGCTACAACATGGATACCGCATTCTGCCATGATGGCCATTTTTGCAGCTGCCGTATCATCCTTACCGCCCACAATAGCGCCTGCATGCCCCATTCTGCGTCCCGGAGGCGCTGTTTGTCCGGCAATAAACCCTACCACCGGTTTGGTGCCATTTGCCTTAATCCAGCGTGCTGCCTCAGCTTCCATACCACCGCCAATTTCACCAATCATTACAATGCCGGCAGTTTCCGGATCGTTCATAAATAACTCAATTGCTTCTTTGGTGGTAGTGCCAATAATTGGATCTCCACCAATACCTATTGCAGTGCTTTGGCCTAATCCAAGCTTGGTCAATTGGTCAACTGCCTCGTATGTGAGGGTTCCGCTTTTGGAAACCACGCCAATATTGCCTTTCTTAAAGATAAAGCCGGGCATAATACCAATTTTGGCTTCTTCAGGGGTAATAATTCCAGGGCAGTTAGGACCAATCAAAGTTGCCTTTTTACCTTCCAGATAACGCTTAACCTTAACCATATCGCGGGTAGGAATACCTTCGGTAATGGCCACTATCACCTTTATTCCAGCATCAGCAGACTCCATAATGGCGTCAGCGGCAAATGCGGGTGGTACAAAAATGATGCTCACATCTGCGCCGGCATCCTTTACGGCTTGCTCGACGGTATTGAAAACGGGTCTGTCTAGATGCGTGCTTCCACCTTTTCCCGGCGTAACACCACCCACAAGCTGGGTGCCGTATTCAATCATTTGTGTCGCGTGAAACGTTCCTTCGTTTCCGGTAAATCCCTGTACGATTACACGGGAATGTTTATTAACCAATATACTCATGCTGCGAAAAGTTCCGCGAAAATACGATGAAAGGGGCGAAATGCCTTGTTATTTTTCAATCGCTGAAGTAAGCTCAGCATCTTCAGGACTAACACGGCTTGGATAATAACCCACCAGATTGCCGGATTCATCAATTAAAAACTTATTAAAGTTCCATGTAACAGAAGCATCCAAGGCACCGTTTTGTGTTTTATTGCAAAGCCAGTTGTAAACCGGATGCTGGGCATCGCCGCGTACATCCAGTTTCTCGCTGATACGAAAAGTGACGCCGTAATTTTTTTGGCAAAAAGCACCAATTTTAGACGCATCACCCGGTTCCTGCCCCCCAAACTGATTGCAGGGACAGCCAATAATCACAAGCTTATCACCATATTTTTCATGTAGCTTTTGCAATCCTTCATACTGGGGTGTATAGCCGCATTCGCTGGCGGTGTTAACAATCAGAATTTTTTTGCCTTTAAATTCTTCAAAAGTCCACTCCTCCTTACCGTCCAGAGATTTCAACTTAAGAGTATAAAACGAGATGGGAGCCGGTTTAATCATATTTTGATCCACTGTTTTGGTTTTGGCAAAGAAACAGCCTTGTATAGCGAATACAAGTCCGCCGAACAGAAAAAAACGAATTGCTTTTTTTATCATAATCAAGTAACAAAAATAAGCCCGTATTGTTTAGGCAACCCCACTTTGCTTAACTTCGTGGCAACGCATGAAAAAACTGCTTATAATTCCATTTATAACCTCGCTTATCTGGGTTTCCTGTGCTGAAGAGCCTCCGCCTGTGCGTTTCACCGACCCTGAAAAACCATTGCTGGATACTATTTACACTGGCGTTGCCCCGTCTCCTGATCCAAAAGCCATTCTGCTTATGGATGTGACCGGTGTAGGTTGCAGCAATTGCCCGGATGCTGCAGTTCTGGCAAAAAATATTGAAAGCAGTAATCCGGGTCGTGTAAATATTTTGGCCGTTTACCCATTTATCTTTCCAAATCACCCACTTACCAATCCGTTTTCAGGCTATGACACACTTGCCAATTCCGATGCTGAAGGACTGGTAACCAACCTGGGCAGCATTGTGGGTTTGCCCACCGGGATTATCGATCAGATTAAAATCAGCGGTAACCCTTTTATAGCACCTTCTTCCTGGGCAGGAACGGTTACTACCCGCCTTTCGCAGACATCACCTGCCAACATAGGACTGATGTCTAAATGGTTAACGGCAGAAAACAAAGCACGTCTGGAGATCAAGGTGCAATATCATCAAAACCTGAGTACAGGATCAAAAAACCTTTTGTATATCGGAATTACAGAAGATAACATCGTTGGGAAACAGGCGCATAAAGACTCTGCAGGCGGCTATGCCTACAAGTATAAGTTTACGCACGTTTTACGCAAACTTATTACTCCCGTTACCGGCGATACACTCCGTGAAACCCCCTCTGCAGGTAAAGTTTTCGAGAAACATTATTACATCAATCCGCGCTACAACTGGAAGCCCGATAATCTGAACGCCGTAGTCTGGATTGTAGATGCAGCCACCAAAGAAATCCTGCAGTCTGCCGAGGTGAAACTCAAACCATGAGTAGCCACTGGATTAGCCATTTCAAACAATTTCGCCAATACCTCCTGCTTGAAAAATCGCTGGCAGAACCCAGCATTGAAGCCTATCTGCACGATGTGGAAGCCTTGCGCAAATGGAGCGAATTGCGGGGAATGAACCGCAACCCTGAGGCATTCAATCTGCAGGATTTAATGGCATTTTCAGCATGGCTGGCTGAAATTGGCTTCAGCGCTTCATCACAGGCCCGTATCCTAAGTGGAATCCGTGGTTTTTACCGATTTCTTGTGTTGCAAAATGAAATTCCAATAGCTTTTATCAAACCTCTGTTTTCAAAATCTAGTAAAATTGCTTCATATCTATCTAAATGCTTTTCATTAATTGTAATATTTGCTATATAATTGTTGTTTTTTAATTTGATTAAAAATTTTTCTAAATCAGGATGCGACATTGGGTCTCCTCCGCCGATTGCTAACTCAGTCCCAGCTGGCAATACTTTTAAAATGTCAAAAGCTTTGTCTAAATCTCCATGTTTGCCAGCAATAGTAGATTTTTCGTGGCAATATGAGCATCCAGCATCGCAGTAGTTTGTAATTTTAATATCTAAACTTTCTGGGAAATCTGCAATAAGTTTATCATCATTTGCCTCTCTTATTTTAGTTCCATCTTCTAATATAGATACAAAATAATTACCATTTTTATATCTGTAAAGAATGTTTAAATTAATTGCCCCCATAGTATTGATAATTTAATGTATCAAAATCATATTCTGTCCCTTCGTTGTC
>RGEC01000091.1 GCA_009918425.1 Bacteroidota bacterium | reverse complement strand
GGAACTCCTTTCTGGGCAATGAGCGGCCTGGTTATCAGCGACAATTACTACTCGCCTGCCACACTGGCTCCGCTGGTATCTGTACTGAACCACAACATCAACATCTGGGAAGCCGGTGTTTACTATATCAACTATACTTTGACCGACCCAAGTGGTAACAAGGCTATGATGGTAACCCGTCCTGTATTTGTAAACTATCCTCCTAACTGTCAGAATACTTACCTGAGCACCGCCAACATCAGCCTTGATGAAGCAGTATCAGTGTTCCCTAACCCAACAAGCGGTAAGGTAACCTTGAGCTACATGCTCCAGAACAGCAAGCCTGTATCTGTTGAAGTGTTCAACGTATCCGGCAGCAAGGTTGCTTCGTTCAATAACCTGAAATCAGGTCTCGGTCACACCGAAATCAACTTGGCTCAGTTTGGTAACGGAGTTTACATGATTCGCCTGAGCAACGACGGTCAGACCACCACCAAGCGTGTAGTGGTAAGAAACTAATCGATTGTTAGCTTACTTCATAGAAAAGCCCGGCCTTGTGCCGGGCTTTTTTTATACAATTGATTTTCTAATAAAGAAAAACCCTGGCACAGATGTGTCAGGGTTTTTCTTTTTAAAAATGCGAATTAAGGCTTTAGAAGATAATGTGCTGTGTTTCCTGTGTTTTGCTCCAGGATGACCTGTTTTTGGCCTAAAATAACATTTTTAGATACCTCTGTAGCATTGTAAATGGTTATCAATTCGAGTGATTCTGTAATTTCAATAGTTAATCCCAGTTTTTCCAGTTCACTCAATAGGCTGGTCATTTTATTTTCCTTGTTATCTGCAACAAAACTGAAGCTGATTGCTGAATTTTGAATGATGTTACATCTCACTTTATACTGAGCCAGCAAACGAAATATTTGTTCCAGATTTTGTTCCACGATAAAGGTGAAATCACGTGTTTTTAATTCCACAAGAACCTGATTTTCTTTAAATATGTAACAAGGTACGTTTAATGTTGTGCTGTTATTGCTAACTTGTGTTCCGGGTACCTCGGGGTTTACAAAAGATTTAACGAACAGAGGAATGTTTTTAGCCATAAGAGGCTGTATGGTTTTTGGATGAATTACTGAGGCACCGTAATAGGCCAGTTCAATGGCATCTGAATAGCCAAGATGTGGAATCAATGTAGCATTATCCATTTTCTTTGGGTCCGCATTCATTACACCCGCTACATCTTTCCATATTGTAACGGAGTCGGCATTCAAACAATAGGCAAAAATTGCTGCTGAATAGTCACTGCCTTCTCTTCCAAGTGTTGTGGTTTCATTAACCGGGCCCCGCCCAATAAAACCCTGTGTAATTACGGTTTGTCTTTCCGCAAGTGGCTTTAATTTTTTGATGATTATTTTTTCTGTCTCATTCCATTGAATGCGTGCATCTCTGTAACGATCATCCGTTATTATAAAGTTGCGGCTGTCTATCCATTGGTTTTTAAGGCCTTCTGAAAGTAAAAAATGGCTTACGATTTTGGTGCTGATAAGCTCACCAAACGATACCACCTGATCATAAACAAAATCGTATTCTTCAGGAGCAGAGGGCGTTTCAGCCAGACACTCAAGTTCAAGAAAAAGATTTTCAATGTCATTCAACATGGCAGATGGATTGGAGGTATCAAGCCCATCAATAATAGAATAATGGTAATCTTTTAATTCTTTTAGCAATACGGCTGTTTCACCAGTATTGTGAACAGATGCGTGAACAAGTCTTTCAAGGTGGTTGGTGCTTTTACCCATGGCACTGATGACCACGAGTAGTTTTTCTGAACTGTGGTCAGAAAGAATTTTAGCTATGTTTTTTACACCATTTGCATCTTTTACCGATGCACCGCCAAACTTGAATATTTTCATTTTTATTGGGAAAGACGAAGTACCTGTTGTTTTTTTGCAAAGTTAAATATCAAATCTCCCCAAATACTAAATAATTTATGGCTTTAAAAGGATTGGTCACTCTGGAACAGTTTATTGTGGACCAGCAGGCTTTGTATAAGAATGCGACAGGCGCTTTCAGTAAGATGTTCAGGGCACTTGAATTAGGTGCCAAAATGGTAAATCGTGATGTGAGAAAAGCCGGACTGGTGGATATTCTCGGCGATATGGGCTCTATGAATGTTCAGGGAGAATACCAGAAAAAACTGGATGTGGTGGCAGATACCACCTTTATTGAGGTTTTGAGCAGATGCGGAGAAGTATGCGCTGTTATAAGCGAAGAACAGGATCATGCCATTTTTATTGAGGGTTGTGAAAACAAGGAATATTATGTAGCCATAGATCCGTTGGACGGTAGTTCCAATATTGATGTAAATGCCAGTATAGGAACCATTTTTTCCATTTATCGCAGAAAAGACAGCAACTACTCGCCCAAGACAGAAGATTGTTTACAGCGTGGTTCTGAACAGGTAGCAGCTGGCTATTTTCTCTATGGTACCAGCACCATGCTTATTTATACCACAGGCAACGGGGTAAATGGTTTTACACTTGATGATACCTTGCAGGAGTTTTGCCTGTCACATGAAAATATCCGTATACCGGAGGGGGGCGCTATTTTTTCTTTAAATGAAGGCAACACCTCTGATTTTCCTGAAGGTGTGAGACAATACATTACCTGGTGTAAAGAAAAGGATAAAGCTACCGGCAGGCCTTATGCTGCTCGCTATATTGGCAGTTTAATCGCCGATGTGCACAGAAACCTGCTTCGTGGTGGTATTTTTATTTATCCCGGAACGGAAAAAAAGCCCAATGGCAAACTGAGATTGATTTATGAGTGCAACACTATGGCATTTATTGTGGAACAGGCGGGGGGAATGGCACATTCGGGTCGGGAGCGCATACTGGATATTTTACCCACGGATCTGCACCAGCGTTCGCCACTGTTTATCGGTAGCGCAGATATGGTTAATCACGCACTTGAATATCTTAATCGATATTCCTGATCAGTTGTCCAGCACATCCAGCATTACCCGAAAAGTGCGTACATCTTTGCCGGGAAATACCACTTCACACATGTAAGCGATTAGGGTTTCAGCCAGTTTTCTTCGTGTTGGGCGGTCAGCAAGCGGACTTTGATTATCAAGCAAAGCTGTTAGCAGTTTAAAGCTATCCTGATCTATACTCCTGTTTGACCAGGCAGATTGCAAATCTGCATTATTGTTAGACAGACCGTGGCCTGCAGCCTCACAAAGTTTAAGCATAAACCGCTGTAGAAACCACAGATCATTTTCACTGCGTCGGAATAGACGCGCGAAATCTGTTTTTGCCGTTAAAAATAGGTTTTCATCAGGCATGGCATCCGGCAGGGTATTTCGGATTAGTTCGGTGCAAACAAGAGCAGTATTCGATGCCATAAAATCTTCTGTCATAAAGGGTTCAACGGCTTTCACTTCCTTTGCCCTGAGTATATTTTGCCTTTCGGTAAAATTGAAAACAATTTCCACGAAAGTCCCTGGTCTCAGCAGGGCACTTTTACCTTTTTTCCCCTGAACACCGGAAAACATGAAGGGAAGAATTCCGTGTGACTGACAAAAAAGGTGCACCACGGCTGAGTTTTCGCCGTAGGGTATTTTTTTGAGAACCAGCGCTTCTGTTTTGATTAGCATCAGTCAATCCAGTCAGCAACAAACAAGTTAGTAGCCCTGCCACCACCGTTGTTTCTGTTGGACGAAAATATCAGTTGTTTCCCATTCGGTGAAAACATGGGAAAGGAGTTGAAAATACTTTCCGTGGTGATTTGTTCAAGATTGCTTCCATCTTCATCTATCATATAAAGCTGGAAGTCATATCCACGTTTACTTTTGTGGTTGCTTGAAAATATAATTTTCTTGTTGCCAGGGTGGTAGAATGGGGCCCAGTTTGCCTTGCCCAATGTGGTAATCTGCTTCAGATTGGTTCCATCTGCGTTAATGGTGTATATTTCCATATGGGTAGGTTCCACCAAATCTTTGTTGAGTAGGTCTTTGTATTTGGTGATTTCTTCTTCTGTTTGGGGTCTGCTGCTGCGAAAGACAATTTTTTTACTGTCAGGACTGAAAAAGGCTCCACCGTCATAGCCAAGCCCGAAAGTGAGTTGTTTTTGATTGCTTCCATCAATATCCATAATCCACAGTTCAAGGTCACCACTTCGTGTGCTGGTAAATACAATCTTTTTACCATCGGGCGATACGGTAGCTTCGGCATCGTAACCCGGTTCTGTGGTGAGTCTTGTGGTAATCTTCCCTTTTAGGTCCGAAATAAAAATATCATATCCCTTATACAGAGGCCAGGCATAGGCTCCTTTGGATTCGGGTGGGGGCGGGCAGCTTTTGTTGTCGAGGTGAGTGCTTGCAAACAATATGTGCTTATTGTCTGGCATATAATAAGAACAGGTTGTTCGGCCTTGGCCAGTAGAGATTAGGTTGGGTTTGTATGCCGAGTCGCCGAACCGGGATATTTTAGAGGTGAAAATCTGGTCACATTGCAATCCCCAGGCAGGGTTATTACTCTGAAAGGTAACCGATTTTCCGTCAAAACTCCAGTATGCTTCCGCATTATCGCCGCCGAATGTAAGCTGCGTTATATTTTTAAGGTGCTTTTCATCCTTGCCAGGGGGAATTGTAGACACTTGTTTTTTGGCAGCGCAGCCTGCAAAAAATAAAACAACGGGAAAGAGTTTAATAAACCTAAACATGAACAATTTTGAAGGGCTGCAAAGGTACAATTTTGGCAGTATTTAGGGAATAAATATCTTTATTTTAGCAATTCCCAGGCGATTTTGGGATAACCTTTTTCGCCTTTATCGTTGTAAAAATCCACAAAGCGCATTTTAAAATAATTGCCTTTGGCATCCAGTATTATGAATATTTTCTTTTGGTTTATGGTATACTTATTCGCTGTCAGGCTCCAGGTTTTCCAATCATAGCCTATTTCATTCAAAAAGTCACCCAAAATAAGCCCTTTGGCGTATTGTAGATCTATTGCATTAAAGTCGATGATGTTATTTAGTTCCAGTACTTTCACTTTGTTTGGGTTGGTTAACACACCTCTTAGAATGTATGGCATGGTCGTGCCAAGGGTTTCTTCAGTTACTGTTTGTTTATAGGTTGTAATAACCATATCCCAGTTGTCCCTTGTGAATGGTTCATTAAAAACCTCTTTTTCGCTGCTGAAACTGAAATAGGCAAAATTATATTCATTTTTAGCACTTATATAAACATCATGCGGAACAGAATCTGAAAGCAATCCCCACTGAAAATGGTATGTGGCACCTTCTCTTCCCAGCATTTTTAATTTAATGAACTTTTTGGATCCCAACGAGTCAGCACCTCGGTTAATGATATATAGTCGGTCTTTGGGTTTTGCCTTTCCCATTTGGTAGCTTTCCCACCATCCTGAGAAGGACAGAGAGTCGGGATGGCCGTTTGGATTGTCAAAAGTCCATACGTGCTTACTCACATCGATAAAGCGAAAATCACGGAAGTTTGTGCCTTCTAAATAGGTAACAGTGTAGGCACTATGCTTACCTGTATTGATTATAATGTTGTTTTTTTCGCTCCATGAAAAACCAATATCCCACATCCCAAAAGCATTGGATGCTGTTTTTTGTGTTGAAAATTCAAACCAAAGCTGATTTTCGTAGTTTTCTCCCATGGAGAACGTGGCAGACTGGGTGCCGACAGGCACGTCCGGTGCAGTATACAGCCGTTCATCTTTCTCACATCCTGATATGCATGTCAGCAAAATCAGTAAACCTATACACAAGCTATATTTATTATGCTGCCTCATTTGATATCGTAACTAAACCGTAAAAATAATGTTCTGCCGGGCGTGATGTTTACATTCAATCCCTGTTCGGAGTGAGGGGTGAGATTACGTCTTGTGGAAGCCAGTGTTGTAACGCCCAGGATATTTTTCACTCCGCATGAAATGTGCAGCCCCATACCGGGAAAAGCCTTCTGAGCGGTCAAATCCAGTAAATAGAATCCTGCAGTCCTATAGCGTTCGTTGTTTTCCATATAGCCCATAGTCGGACTAGTGTATCTGCTTAGCAGAGATACAGATGCCTTTTGATCCGGGAATTTGCGTGTAAGGTTAAAATTGGTGCTGAGTCCTTGTGAGCGAAACCGGCCTATGTTGATATAGGTATAGTAATTGGTATTTAGGTCAATCAGTGCCAGATTAATTTTGTTTCTGATTATATTATTGAACAAAGAAAAACTGAAAATGGCTCCAGATGTGCTTGAAAAAGGATGCCTATAGTCAAAAGACAGGATGAAATTGTCAGATATCTCAGCCTTTAAACTGTCGTTGCCATGAACATTGTGGCTCATGTCTACAAAATAGAAATTCAGTTCTTTGAGCGAGGGAGCCCTGAAACCTTTGGCATAACTTCCCCTGAAAGAGAGGTGTTTGGATAAATTGTATTTAAGTTGTAGGGAAGGAATCAAAGGAGCCATTTTAACCCGATTGCCGAAAACAGAAGAGATGATTGGGTTGCCAAATCGGGAATTGTGTAATATTCGAAGTGAGGGTCTAACCTGCCATTCTTTACTGGGAGCATATTCCATGGCTCCGAAAATTGCTACGTCTGTAATTCCGGGTAACTGCGCGGGAATGCGTTTGCCTAAAGCGGTTTCTCTCATAAAATCATAACCCATTGTCCAGGAAACAGGATTTGCAGGGTTCCTCTGTGTATAGACACCCCGTGAATTGAACATGGTGAAAATAGAAGTGTCCTGATCTTCAGGACGGTATGGGGTTTCTGCGCCTGTAACCAGATTCCGCTTTATGGTATTTTTTGATCTGTTGAAATAATTGAATGCATTTTGCCATTCAAATCGGCTGAAATTATTGACTTTAAAAGGACTATTGAAACCCGGCCGTTCCGCCACACCTAAGCACCGAGCGTAGCCACAAATCACTCCCGTAAAAATCCAACCCCAGATCCCAACTCCTATTTGATTGATACTTATTAATGATTGCACCAAGTAGCCAACCCACACAGCTATAAATCCAACGAACACGGGATCTTGATTTTCAACTTTGCGCAACGCTTTGATTGAGACTAGGGCCGCATAAATAAATATGGCGAGCGTAGGGATTAATAAAAGTATTCCGCCTCCAGAAGCTACATCCAGAAAAATATTATGCGCGCTATTCGTTGTTCTTGATGTCCCCGTTCTAAACGCAGAAATTATCCCTCTGTAATTTCGGTACCAATCTCCAAACCCATCTAGCCCAACCCCGACAATTGGGTTATTGACAAATGTTTTCAAAGCCGCATGCATGTAGTCAAAGCGAAAAGTAATAGACGGCTGATAAATTAACTTTGCAAGAGGTCCTATATTGAGAAGAGCCATAACAGATAGAACAAATGACAAGACAGTGGTTAGTGAAAATAAATAGAGAAAATACCTACTTCGCTTTCGCACTTCTAGAAACCCGATTACTACGGCTCCACTCAAGAAAACCGCAAAACCTTGTATGGAGTCAGTGGAATATATTATGAACAACATAATTGGAATCATTAGGAGTGCGAGAATCCGGATTTTCCTCTTTATGTCCCGCACAAAGTAAGTTGAAAGAAACGCAACGCAGGCCATTCCTAGAAATGCTGAAAGAAAATTCACATTTCCCAAAGTTGCAAACGCCGCCTTATAGCTCCAATCAACTGGATCTAAACCTGCTAATTGAAAAAGACTGTAAGAACTTATAGGAATGGCAGTTAATGGAAGTAGGAAGAATATTTTCTTATAGTGATTAACGTTCATGATTGAAGCAGAGGCTGCAAGGACTAAAGCTAGAGCTAGATAACTAAGTGCACCGTTGTCTCGTCCAAATACACCCCATAATTTCTGAGTGAACGGCGATGGTGCAAACAATAAATTGATTACTAGAGCAATAAAGAAAAAAACTAAGAATAGGAACAGTGGAATACCAAGAATTTGAATTATTGCTTTAGTATTGGACAACAACACTCCAAGAAATAAAAAGCCACCAGTTGTTACAACAACTACTTTTGGTAAGTTTATTGGATCATAAGTAAACCAGGGTGTAATAACTATCGTGGTAAGTACCGCGGTAATCGATACCCACCGAAACATCCTAAATTGAAGTATTACCTTTGACAGAGTTTGGCTCCTTAGAATTATCAAAGTCTCGTCTTCCCAAGGTTAACTCACCAATTGAGGATTCCTAGACATTAGTGTGGGCCCTGTCGGGATCGAACCGACGACCCACGGATTAAAAGTCCGTTGCTCTACCGACTGAGCTAAAGGCCCGTAGCAGCACTAGCGTAGAGCCACTTAGAGCGAGTTATTAACGCGATTCAAAGCAGGTTAGACTTGTAACCCCCTTGGTCCCCATCGTCTAGGGGCCTAGGACATCGCCCTTTCACGGCGGTAACACGGGTTCAAATCC
>RGEC01000010.1 GCA_009918425.1 Bacteroidota bacterium | reverse complement strand
CGGACGGGACCGAAGATGCCGAAGCCCGCCTGAAACGTGTGCTGCACAACGATCCCGGAATGGGTGTAATCAGACATGCCGATGCCGGCTATGAAATTGCCCGTGAAACTTCCCGCAAACACGGCCTGGATTTCGCAAGCCGAATTGGCTGATAATTGTTGCCCGAAGGGCTGACCAAACTCCTAATTTCATTATAGGGTTGAAACTAACTTCACCTTGTGAAGAAAACCCGTTTTATACTGTTTACAGTGCTGGCAATGTTGTGTTCCGGATTGTTCTGGCAATCTGCATGCAAAAAGAAAAACAACAATAATGGAAACCCTGAAGATGTCTGGAATATAGAAACACAGGGCATTCCAAAGTTTACGGAACATTACCTTGAATTGGCTAAAATCGGCAAGATTTCAAGGTTTAGGTCATCGGCAGGGCATGACTACAGCGACTTTACCGAGAGCTGCCGAAGTATGAAACACTATTTTTATCCTAAAGATACGACAAACTGGTCAAATATCCAAATTTATTCGCCGGTTTCGGGCCGTGTGACCCGCTTTGAACAGGAGTGGGCCGGATTTAAAATTGAGATACAATCCGATGATTATCCCGCTTTTAGGTTAATGATGTTTCATGTGGCACCGTTGCGCGAATATGTTGTGGGGGATAAGCTCATAAAAGGTCAGTTCTTAGGCTACCACATTGGTTTTGAGACCTGGTCTGATATTGCTGTTTTTGTGAATGATCCGACCCGACAAGGTCGTTTGGTTTCTTACATTGAAACCCTTACGGATAAGGCTTTTGACGATTACAGATTGCGTGGTGTGAGTAGCAGAAATGATTTTATAATATCAAAATCGCTTCGCGATGTGAATCCTTTGGAATGCAGCGGCGATGCATTTTTACCCGGTGATTCCCTTGCCATTTGGGTTCAGCTTCAATAATCAGAATGAAGGAAGGACTCAGCAGGCAGGAAGCGGCCGAACGCTTATTGAAATACGGGTACAACGAGTGGAATATTGATCGCAGCCCCAATATTTGGCAAACCCTGAAGGAAGTGATGGGTGAGCCCATGTTTTTGTTGCTGCTGGCCTGCGGTATTCTGTACGTTATTATTGGAGATTACAGAGAAGGGGCGATACTGCTGGCAGCTTTCAGTGTGATTATGGGAATCACATTTTTGCAGACATTAAAAACGCGTAAAACCCTGGATGCACTTAAGGCCCTGTCTGCACCCAGGGTGCTGGTTCGTAGAGAAGGGAATGCTTATAGAATCCCTTCCCGGGAGCTGGTTCCGGGAGATGTAATGCTGCTATCCGAAGGCGACCGGATTTCGGCGGATGCACTTCTGGTTTCAGCGGTGCAACTGACCCTGGATGAATCGGTACTAACAGGAGAATCGGTACCGGTTCACAAGTCCATTCAGCAGGGCGAGAATATGGTTTATGCCGGAACACTTGTAGTAAAAGGGAGCGCAGAAGCGGAAGTGCAAAAAACCGCGGGAAGTTCTGAGGTTGGCGGAATTGCCCTTTCATTGGAAAGTATAAAGACATCCGCGACTCCGCTGCACCATGAGCTGAAAAAGCTTACCGGCAGACTGGCGACTGCTGGTGTATTAATCAGTGTGGCAGTTATTGTATTTTTCTACATTACACGTAAAGACCTTGTTCAGGCTGTGCTTACAGGATTGTCGTCAGCCATGGCCATTATGCCGGAAGAGTTTCCGGTGGTGCTCACGGTTTTTATGGCGCTGGGCGCATGGCGGCTATCGTCCAAACAGGTGCTTACACGCAGTCCGTCTGCTATTGAAACGCTGGGGTCAGCAACCGTTTTGTGCACCGATAAAACCGGCACGCTCACCCAAAACCGAATGACGCTGGCGCATCTGTCGGATGGAATGAAATTATACGGACTATCCCAGTTTGCACTGCCCGACACCGCCATGAAATTACTGAAAGCAGCAGCCATGGCTTGCCGTGAAGGCACCGCAGATCCCATTGATAATGCCGTTTTGCGAGAGTGGCAATCCAGACAAGATGTGCAGGAATCAGCCGTAGAGCCAATATGGGAAATGCCACTGGATACGGAAAAAATGTTTATGGCAATGGCTTATAAAGACCCTGATTCAGACTATGTGGAGGTGTTTTGCAAGGGCGCACCTGAAGCGGTTTTTTATTTATGTCGCCCGGAAAATGAGATTGAACTTAATGAACATTTGCAGCAGCAGGCCCGAGAAGGATATCGTTTGCTGGGAATGGCAACTGCAAGAATAGAAGGAAGGTCATTGCCATTGAATATGGCTGATTTCAGCTTTTCTTTCATTGGATTTGCGGCCTTTTATGATCCGGTAAGACCTGAGGTGCCCGATGCAATGAAAGCGTGTGTAATGGCAGGAATAAGGCCTGTAATGATTACCGGTGACTATCCGGTTACTGCGGCCAGTATTGCTCAGCAAGCAGGCATGCCGACAGGTGAAATTATCACCGGTGAAGAGTTGCAGGCATTGCCTCCGGAAGTGTTACAACCGCGAATAAAAAAGGCTGTAATCTTTGCCCGTGTAACCCCCATGCAGAAACTGACTATTGTAAACTCGCTGAAACAAAGCGGGGAGGTGGTGATTATGACCGGTGACGGGGTTAATGATGCACCGGCTCTTAAAGCGGCAGATATTGGCATTGCCATGGGAAATCGTGGAACAGATGTGGCACGTGAAGCAGCATCTCTGGTGTTGCTCGACGATCATTTTGCCTCCATTGTGGCCGGTATCCGCATGGGACGCCGAATTTTTGACAATCTCCAAAAAGCAATGGTTTTCATCTTTGCTGTTCACATTCCCATCATCGGATTAACATTGTTGCCGGCATTTTTTCCGTCACTGCCTATTTTGCTTATGCCCATCCATATAGTTTTCCTTGAATTGATTATTGATCCTGTTTGTGCCATTGCATTTGAGTCTGAAGCGGAAGAGCCCGATATTATGAAAAGACCGCCACGCAGGCTTACTCAGGGTTTTTTCAGCGGTCGTGAAATGGGCTATGCGATACTGAAAGGGTTTGCCCTGCTGGGAATAGTATTGTTTATTTATCTCTTTGGACAGGCAGAAGGCCATTCTGCCGGTGAAGTGCGGGTATTGGCCTTTTCTACAATGATTTTGGGGATGAATATATTGATTGTATCAGGGCTTTCTGAATCCCGTAATTTCTTTCGGGAGCTAATTGCCTTAGGCCTTGCACCTGCCCTCATCCTGTCTGCATCTCTTTTGGTTTTTTCTGCCATAGTATTTTCCCCTTCCTTACAGTCTTTGTTTGGATTTGAATTGCCAGCTATCAGGAATTTTATCCCAATTCCCATAGCCGCTCTTTTGTTTCTGGGTCTGATAGAGAGTTTTAAAACCCTTCGGAGATATCGGGGAAACCCTTATGCTTAGTATACCTGGGCCGGCCAGATATCATCCCACTGTAGGGTGCGGTGTGTGCCTTTGAAATATTGTTTTCTTTGCTTTGCAAACCATTGCCACTGAATTCCGGCACTTATCCCATTGATTGCATTATTCCCGGTTTCTGTATTGAAAACAACCTCAGCAAAAATATTCATTCTGCGTTTGTCATTTTCACTAAATCGAATGAGCTGAACCGGTGCTGTCGTCTGGTTTTTCGGGAAATACGTTATGGGTTGTCCACCTGTTAATTGCCAGTCGCTGCTTTCATAAAATTTCTTTCGAAAAAGCAATCCACCGCCAAGCTCCAGTCCGGTATTTTTACTTGATGTATAGAGTCTGATATTTAAACTTATCCCGGCTCGCAGGTATTGTGCCCGCGCAGTTTGGAGGGTGTTCCCTACGGCATTGCTTTCTACCCGCATCAGTGCATATTCCCACCCTGCATGCATAGTATGGCTGATGTAAGGAGTTAACAATGGAATTCTTCCGTCGAACCGCAAACCCAGGGTTGTGGCTTTTCCTGTTTTTCCGGGAAGGTTGAAGATAGTGCCCGGACCTACTCCTACACCACCTGAAAGTGGCTCTGACTGGGCATTCAGGTTAGAAGTAAACAACGAGCAGGAAATCCCTATTGTGAAAAGTAACAGCCCTGTTTTCATTTCAATATCGTTGTGAAACCCGGAACTGCAAAAAGAAGCAGCGGCTTTGTTGCGCGTGGGAAAATATTATCAGGTCGCCCTGAATAAACTTACTTGGATTTTTCAGTTGCCTGACGAGCGCCCTGCTGATTCTTACCCTTGGGGGTGAAACTGGCGGCCAGCAATGATATAATCAAAATGAGCACAGCACCACCCCATGTAATTTTCTCAACGATATCGGTGGTTTTTTCAACGCCAAAAATTTGGTTACCCTGACTAAAATTAGAGGCAAGTCCGCCACCTTTTGGGTTTTGAACAAGGATAATCAACATTAACAGAATGGCAACTATAATTCCGAGGATTAGAATGATGGTCATGGGTTGTTTTCGTTTTTAATTTTTTGGATAAGGTCTGCAAAGTACGTATTTTTTTCGGGAAATTTCAACATCAACCGCTCATAAATTCGTATTGCGCCATCTGTATTGCCCTGTTGCAAATAAACTTTTGCCAAGGTTTCGGTTGCCAGATTCTCAGGAAGGTGTTCACTTTTCTTGGCCGCGGTTTCCGGCGTAAAGAATTCTTTTTTAGGTCTGATTACACCCGGGTCAGACTGAATAAACCGGTCAATTATACTTTGTTGTTGTAATCTGTTTTTTTCTGCCTTTTCAAGTTCGTCATTGTTATTTATCTCTTCTACTGGGTTGGCAGCGGGATTATTTAGCCAGCTGTAAAAGTCCGTGGGAACTTCACTGATTTCCGGCTGATTTTGAGGATAATATTGTTCGATTTGATAAGGAGCGGGTGTTGAAATGTATGTTGTTTCGGTAACAAAAGTTTCAGTCAGGGTTCCTATGGCCTCATTTTCTACGTCAGGCTGAATAATTCCACCGGCATCAGCAGTGAATTCAGGTAAATGAATAACCCTGGTTTCTGAATTTTCAGTTTTCTCTACCCCTGTAAAACCCAATATTGATGCCTCATTGCCGGTTTCCAGCGTTTCTATTTCATCAAATACCCATTCTTCAGGATCTTCAGGAATAAACAAGTTTGAAACGGAAAACACCTCCGTTTCTTGGTTAATGCTTATTTCTTCAGCAGGTGCAGTATTTTTTGATTCTGAAACTAATATTTCTGTAGATATAATTTCTTCAACATACCCCGTTGAATCTTCCTCAACTTCTGTTAATTGTGTGTTTTCAATGGGCAAAACTACCTGTTCAGCCGGCAGCGGTAGAGATTCAGGGTCCGGTTCGGTTTCGTTAATTATATCTTCCGATACTTCGGATTCTACATTGATAACCTCTAAGGCTTCAGATGCAGGTATATGCTTAGTTATCTGTGTTTGCAATGAGGATTCATCAAGTTTTTCATTGTTTACTGTATTGGCCTCTTCCTCACTGTTAGTTTTTACTTCATCTGTTTCATTAGAAACAGTTTCCTGCAGAACTACAGGTTCAGTTTTTTTGTTCTGCACAAAATCGGCAAGCCATGCTCTGTCCCAAACCCTCAGCGCTGCCTTTTGAATGGCTTCCTCTGCTCTGTAATCTCCTGTTTTGTGATAATATCCGGCCAGAAGTATAAATGGCGTAGGAAAGGATGGGAATTTTCGGCATAATTCTTCCAGTTCCAGTGCATCTTGACCTGTGATTTTATCCGGTTGATTAACGATATGTGAAAGATGTTCACTGTTCACAATTACCAGTCTAGTGCTATGGCTGCAAATATTTGTTGAACAATATTGTCTGAGATTTCAGATGAGAGCGTTCCTTCTACTGCACTCAGGTTCTGAGATGCATCGTAGGTTCTGAAGAAAGTGTATTCTTTTGAACTGTTCTTTTCCGGGTGTTTATCACAAACAAAATCCAGGCGAACGGTTATGGTGAGCTGGTTTTCAGCCGTTCCTGTATTTGAATTTCGGGTGGCAGGTTCAATGCGGTAATCTTTAATAACACCGCCCAGTTTATAATCACCTTCACTGCCTATGAGTTTGAGTCTGGTTTCCGACTGAAATTTGGTTTTTAGTTTTTCTGTAAATTGAAGACTGAGCTGGGGATTGACAATAGCGGCTTCATTATTGAAAAAGTCAACTGAAAAAGTCTGCACATCTTCCGGTATGAAGGTTCCCCGTGGGTCATAGGCTTTAAAAAAGCCACAACCTGCAAACAGCAGGGCACAGGCAAGCCATTTACTCCAGTTCATATTGTTTGATTTTGCGGTAGAGTGTTCTTTCAGAAATTCCCAGTGCTTCGGCAGCTTTTTTTCTGCGTCCCTTGCTTTTTGTGAGAGCCTTTCTAATCATTTCCAGTTCTTTCTCTTCCAGGCTGAGGTTGTCGTCAGTGGCAGGGAAGGAGACTGCTTCTACATACTCATGTTCTACTTCAATCGGGTTTTCATCGTGTGGTTGAATTATAACGCCTGAGTCTGCACCGGCGTTAATGGGTTTTGCCGTTTGGTGCTCAATGGATGAAGGAAGCTGGATATGTTGCGGGCTTTGAATGGGTGCAGGGGGTTGCATAACAACCGGTTGGGCTGCGGCAGGATTTTCAAGCATGCCGAAAACCAGTTTTTTTAGGTCGGTCACATCCCTTTTCAGGTCTATGAGAACTTTGTAAAAAATGTCTCTCTCACTCATGCCTTCTCCAAAATTTTCGCTTTTGCCAAGCAATACTGGCAGGCTAGGTTCAGATGGGGGTAGATATTTTGACACGGTGTCGGCAGACAAGGTTCCTGCATCTTCCAATACACAGATTTGTTCGGTAACGTTTTTGAGCTGCCGTACATTTCCGGGCCATGCGTACTGCGAAATTAATTGCTGAGCTTCAGGTGTAAGGTCTATATGGCCACTGCGGTGGGTTTCCGCAAAATCGCTGGCGAATTTGCGGAACAACAGCGCAATGTCTTCACGGCGTTCGGCCAGTTTAGGCACCCGAATGGGAACCGTTGCAAGGCGGTAATAGAGATCTTCTCTGAATTTCCCTTGCCGGGCCCTTTCCAGCAAATCTCGGTTGGTGGCACATACCACGCGGACATCGGTTTTCTGAACAACACTGGACCCAACCTTGATGAATTCTCCGTTTTCCAGAATCCTGAGAAGGCGAGCCTGTGTGCCCAGAGGCAACTCGCCTACTTCGTCTAAAAATATAGTTCCGCCGTTGACGGTTTCAAAATAGCCTTTGCGTTTATCAGTGGCTCCGGTAAAGGCCCCTTTCTCGTGTCCGAATAGTTCGCTGTCTATAGTTCCTTCAGGAATGGCACCGCAGTTCACCGCAATAAAGGGTGCATGCTTCCGGCCACTAAGCTGGTGTATGATTTTTGAAAAACTTTCTTTTCCTACACCGCTGTCGCCCAGTATCAGCACGTTCATATCCGTGGGAGCCACCCTAATAGCGGTTTCCAGCGCATTGTTCAGCATGCTGCTGTTTCCTACAATTCCAAATCTTTGTTTTACTTGTATGAGTTCCATGAATTACCGGGATACAGGATTGCAAATATAAGACCAATATGACAAAATGGCAGTATTTTTTGTCTAAAAAATGGCATGAGTCATCCTATTGCTGTAGTCCTGTGATTGTATTGTGTACAACTCGCATGGAAGTGTAAGCAGATATTGTGTTTTTTCGCACTTCGCATGTCTGAACTGGGCCCTGATGATATCAACGATGATTTGGTAAATCCAAACGCAGAGCAGAATGATAGTCAGCTGGGTTCTGTTTTGCCAGTTAGTGCTCAGTATCGCAACTGGTTTCTTGATTATGCATCTTATGTAATTCTGGAGCGCGCCATCCCGGCGATGGAAGACGGTCTCAAGCCTGTGCAAAGGAGAATTTTGCATGCCATGTACGAGATGGATGATGGGCGGTTCAATAAAGTTGCCAATATTATCGGTGCAACCATGGCCTATCATCCCCATGGAGATGCTGCGATAGGCGATGCACTGGTAAATTTAGGGCAAAAAGACCTGCTTATTGATACGCAGGGAAACTGGGGTGATGTGCGCACGGGCGACAGTGCTGCTGCACCGCGTTACATTGAAGCCCGCCTCAGTCATTTTGCCAAAGAAGTAGCCTTCAATGAAAAAACCACTGAATGGCAATTGAGTTATGACGGTCGCAAGCGCGAACCGGTAACACTCCCCATGAAGTTTCCTCTTTTGCTGGCTCAGGGTGTGGAAGGCATTGCTGTGGGGCTGAGTACCAAAATTCTGCCTCATAATTTTATTGAACTTTGCGAAGCCAGTATTGATATTCTTAAAGGGAAGAAAACCCAGATTTTACCGGATTTTCCCACCGGCGGACAGGCCGATTTTAGCCAGTATAATGCCGGCAAAAAAGGAGGCAGGGTTCGGGTAAGGGCTAAAATTGAGGTTGAAGATAAAACCACACTCCGTATTCGTGAAATTCCTTTTGGAACCACAACCGGCTCCCTAATTGAAAGTATAATCAAAGCCAACGACAGTGGTAAAATCAAGATAAAAAAGGTAATAGATAACACCGCTGCCAATGTGGATGTGGAAGTGCAGCTGGCTCCGGGCGTAAGTTCAGATCTGGCAATCAACGCATTGTACGCTTTCACCGATTGTGAGGTGAGTATCTCTCCGCTGGCATGTGTAATCATGGATGAAAAGCCACGGTTTATGTCAGTAAATGAAATTCTGGAGGAGTGCACGCGCAATACCTTGCATTTGCTTAGAAGAGAACTCGAAATTCAGCTTCATGAACTCGAGGAAAAATGGCATTTTAGCAGCCTGGAGAAGATTTTTATAGAAAACCGCATCTACCGCGATATTGAAGAGGCGGAAACATGGGAAGCTGTTATTACAGCCATAGATGAAGGTCTTGAACCATTCAAACCCCGCTTTAGACGCGAGATTACAGAGGATGATATTGTGCGTCTGACAGAAATAAAAATCAAACGTATATCCAAGTTCGACAGCTTCAAAGCGGATGAGTACATACGCAACCTTGAAGATGACATCGCAATGGTTAAACACCATCTGGAAACCCTTGTTGACTACGCGGTAGAGTATTTCAAAAACCTTATCAAAAAGTATGGTAAAGGCAAAGAACGCAAAACAGAAATCCGTACTTTTGACACAATTGAGGCCAATGTGGTGGCTGCTGCCAATGTGAAGCTTTACGCCAATCTGAAAGAAGGATTTGTGGGTACTTCACTGAAGAAGGATGAATTTATAACCGACTGCAGCGATATAGACGATATCATCGCTTTCCGTAAAAACGGCAAGTATATGATTTCTAAGGTTAGCGATAAGGCTTTTTACGGCAAAGATCTTATTCATGTGGATGTGTGGCGGAAAAACGATGAACGGACTACTTACAATGTAGTTTACTGGGATGGCGCTGCTAAAAAAGCCATGGTGAAGCGTTTTAATGCCACCGGACTGATCCGCGACAAAGAATACGACGCGACCGGCGGAGGTGCAGGCAATGAGGTCCTCTATTTTACCGCCAATCCTAACGGCGAAGCCGAAAGGGTAGTTGTGCACCTAAGCAGTATGGCAAATGCGCGTATCAAGCAATTTGATTACGACTTTGCCCAACTGGCCATAAAAGGTAAAACTGCACAGGGGAATTTACTTACTCGCTATCCGATTCGTCGTGTGGATCTGAAAGAAAAAGGAGTTAGCACGCTGGGTGGTGTGAAAATATGGTTTGATGAAATGACCGGACGCCTCAGCGGAGAAGCCAGAGGGCAGTTTTTGGGAGAATTTGACGGTGAAGACCGCGTGCTTGTTATTTATAAAGACGGCAACTACGAGCTTACCAATTACGAACTCATAAACCGCTATGAACCTGATCAGGTTTACCTGATTCAAAAGTTCTACCCGGCTCAGGTTATCAGTACCATATACGTGGATGGAAAAACCAAAAACTACTTTGTGAAAAGGTTCCTTATTGAAACCACTACGCTAAGCAAGAAGTTTCCATTTATTTCTGAGGAAAAAGGTTCCCAGATGCTGTGTGCCAGTACGGTAGAAAAAGCGCAGGTGAAGGTAACCACCGAAAATAAAAAAGGAGAGAAGGAAGATCTTACCTTCCAAATGGATGCATTTATGGATGTGAGAGGCTGGAAAACCCAGGGTCAAAAGCTCACAGCTGATAAAGTGAAAAAAGTGTTGCTGGAAAGTCCAAGAATAGGGGAACCGCCTCTGAAAAATCCTACGACTGCGGCTGATGAAGATGAAGATCCCAATACATCTAATCCGGGAGATGAGCCACAGCTGAATTTACTTTGATGAGTACTTTTTATTTTGTATTTTTGATTTAAATGCGTCCACTGAGGATTCTCACGTTTCTTACGGTTTTATTTTTTGTCTGTGAAGCAGGTGCTTGGGGATTTCTTGGCCACAGGATGATTAACAACCGGGCAGTTTTTGCATTGCCTCCTCAGATGTTTGGTTTTTACAAGCATTACATCGATTACATCACACAGCACAGCGTAGATCCTGACAGTAGGCGCTACATGATGGCCGATGAAGCCTGCAGGCATTATATGGATTGTGACCGCTATGAAAGGTCAGCACCGCTCGATACGATTCCCCACCGTTGGCATGAAGCTATAGAAAAATATACAGAGGATACTTTGCTGAGTCACGGAATTGTGCCCTGGCACTGTTTGGCCATGCTGAGCCGCCTTACCAAAGCATTTGAGGAAAGAGACCTGCAAAAAATTCTTAAACTGAGCGCAGATATTGGGCATTACATTGCCGATGCCCATGTGCCTTTACATAGCAGTCGCAATTACAATGGTCAGCTAACGGGGCAGGAAGGTATCCATGCGCTATGGGAGAGCCGCATACCGCAGCTTTTTGTAGATTCTTTCGATTTGCTAACAGGATCAGCAGTTTATTTGTACAAACCATCTGATTACATTTGGGGAACCATGGGCAGAAGCTACATGCTGGTAGATTCCGTGCTTAAGCTTGAGCGTATTGCTACCGCCATGCATCCCGAAAACAAGTATAGTTTTGAAGCCAGGGGAACGCAGACCATGGAAGTTTATTCAGTGCCATTTTGCAACGATTACCACCGCATGATGGAGAGTATGGTTGAGCGCCGAATGCGGCAGGCGATTTTCTCGGTAGCTTCTTTCTGGTACACGGCATGGGTAAATGCCGGTCAGCCGAATCTGGATTTGCTCGGTGGCCAAATAACACCAGATCCCGAAGACGTTGAACTGGAAAAGGCTGTGAAGTCAGGTCAAATGAAAGGCCGCGAAGAACACGGCAAAGATTAGAAGTTGGGTTTCAGCGAATATTTACTGTAGAAATCCAGAATTTCTGACACGGCTTCATCAGCCGTATCAACAAGTTTAAAGAGCCCCAAATCACCTTCGCTTATGTATTGGTGCTGTTTGAGCAGCGAATTGTGAATGAAATCCATCAAAGGAGCCCAGAAAGTTTTGTCTACCAGCACTATGGGAAACTGCGCTCTTTTATCGGTTTGAACCAGTGTCAAGGCTTCAAAAAGTTCATCAAGTGTGCCAAAACCGCCGGGGAGAACTACAAATCCCTGCGCATATTTCATAAACATTACTTTACGAACAAAAAAGTAATCGAAATTTAATTCTTTGTCGCGATCCTGATAAGGATTGGGATCTTGTTCAAATGGAAGATTGATATTCAATCCCACGCTGGGGCCGCCACCTGCTTTGGCACCTTTGTTGGCCGCTTCCATAATACCCGGTCCACCGCCCGTAATAATGCCAAGTCCTGCTTCTGATAACTTCTGTGCTATTTCTTCGGCCAGCTTATAGTGCGGATGGTCTTTCTGGGTTCTTGCAGAACCAAAAATGGATACACAGGGGCCAATTCTGGCCAGAGCCTGATAGCCATCCACAAATTCAGCCATGATTTTAAAGATACTCCAGCTCATGGTGCTAGCCACTTCTGGCCAACGCTTATTGGAAAATGCACGTTTGATACGGCGCTCCTGCTCAGGTGTTAAATGTTTAGACATAATTTATTTTTTGGTTAAACCTACAATTTTCATTTCTATGCGGCGGTTTTGAGCCCTGCCTGTTTCGGTGTTGTTGTTTCCAATGGGTTTTGAAGCACCATATCCAACGGTTTTAATGGTTATCGATGGTATTCCGGATTTTATCAGATAATCCTTCACCGATTTGGCCCTGTTTTGACTGAGTGCAGCATTGTGCGCATCGGAACCCTGATTATCGGTATGTCCTGAAATCTCTACTACCAAGTCAGGGTTTAATTTTAACAGGTTATATAATTTATTCAGTTCAGGGAAACTCTCAGGTCTCAGCTCAAATTTATCTGTTTCAAAGAATATGTTATTCAACACCACACTCTGGTCCATTTTAATGGGTTTAAGCAAAGCGGTTACCAAAAATGGGGAATCTATGCCGGATGGGGTGGGCTGAAAATTAGCTGAGTAAAAAAGGTACCCGTTTCTAAATACATTGAGTCCATACATACCATTTGGCTCAAGCGTTGTGAAAAAGCGGTTGGACGAATCAGATAGTATGCTTCTGCCATTGCCCAGGTTTATCAGTTCTATTCGGCCGGTAATCTCATTTTTAGTTTCAGCATCCTTGATGATGCCCTTCACATAGGTTACAGGAATGGGCTTCTTATCGGCACTCAGTTTCAGGCTATATATGTCGAGCCCACCGTAACCGCCTGCCCGAGAACTGGATATGTAGGCGCGTTCACCTTTAAAGTCTACATAAAACCCTGCTTCATCGGCATCGGTATTGATGCCACGGCCCATGTTTTCGGGGTTGGTCCAGTTGCCGCCTCCCAGCATCTGGCTTCTGAAAATATCGTGCTGTCCATATCCGGTGTGTCCGGAACTTGAAAAATACAGGGTTTTGCCATCATAATGAAGGTATGGTGCTTCTTCGTCATCGGCTGTATTAATGGTTTTGCCCAGATTTTCGGGTTGTGTCCAATTGCCATTTTTGAAATAGCTGATCCAAAGGTCTTTGCCACCGAATCCTCCGGGTCTTGCACTGGAGAAAATCAGGGTTTTACCATCGGCACTGATGGCAGGCTGAGCGTCCCATGCTACAGTATTAATGCGTTCACCCATGTTCATCCTGCGGCTCCAGTTATTGCCTTTCAGCATGCTGTAAAAAATATCACAGCTTCCATATCCATCCTGATTACATACGGAGAAAAAGATGTAGTTGCCATCTGCACTAACCGATGTATATCCTTCATTGTTAGCAGTATTGATGCTGCCCGGCAGGGGTCGTGAATTGTTCCAGGAATCGGGGGATTTTGCACTCAGATAAAAGTCTTCCTGTCCATTTACCAGTCTGGTGTAAATAAGTGTTTCTCCATCCACTGTCATGCCGGGCCAATATTCATTGTTGGCTGAGTTTACCCCGGGTCCCAAATTCCGGATATCCAGCTCTTCTATACGCTGATTATCTTCCATGGCAAGTTTGCAGCTTTCTCCCAGTTTATTCGCCAGTTTTATAATATTGGCAGAAGCTTTATCTTTTTTTGGGTCAAAACCTGTTGCTGATGGGGCCTCATTAAATTTGGTCAGCAGATCCAGGGCTTTTTCGCTCTGTCCTTGTTTTAGGCAAAATTTGGCATAGTAATAATAATGGTTCTGAAAATTGGGTTCATGTTTAATACAAGCCTCGTATGATGCCCGTGCCAATGCTGTATCATCCGTCTTTTCTGCAATTTCAGCCTGCAGCGACCATGCATTCCCGAAAGTCACGTCAGCTTTCAATGATTTTTTAATATGCTGTAATGCCAGCGTTTTATTCCCTTCGCTGTATGCTTTTAGGGCGGTCATAAACTCATTTTCAGCTTTTTTGCGGTTGCCTTTCTGGGCAATTGCGCATGAACTTATGATGGACAGTACAAGTAAAAAAGCGATTCTCATATACATTGAGTGTTCAAATTCAATACCACAGTGTTATTTCCATCGAAAAGTTCTTATAAGATGGCCGATATCCTGCTTCATCCGTTCGAAAACCGGTGCAGTTGAATCCGCATTGGCCTGAGCGTTGAAATAGAGCGCGCCTCTCATAAAATGACGTATACTGTCGGTTAGGTAAAAATTAAGGTTAGTGGCGGTATTGCCTTCAATTTCAAACATCATTCCTTTCACATTTTCAGACATCCTGAGTGGCTCCTCTATGATATCTTCTGCACGCTGAATATGCTTATTGACCAGTTTTCGGGTATCGTCCACCAGGGAATCAAATTGTGTCTGGTTGCCAAATTTGTAATAGGTGAGATGCAATGTAGCATTAAAGGGTTTGAAATTCAGATTAAACCAATTGGGTTGTCTGGTATAAATATTCAGTGTGTCTTTTTCCATGGCGGAATAGACAGGTATCTCAAAGGCATAAGGAATGCCGGAGGAATCAAAATTTTTATAACCTGTTTCCGGTAATTGCACCCTGGGGTAAGCTCGGGGCTTGGGCACATAAGCCTCGTTTCCACCGCATGCGGCAAATATGACCATCAGCAGTATAAGGCTAGCCTTCGGTATTGTCATGAATAGTTACTTTTAAACGGTTAACCTTTCGCAAATCTGCGGCATCCACAGCAAAAACAAGATTTTTATACTGATATGTTTCTCCACGGCCGGGAATTTTACCCGCGAGCTCAGTAATAAAACCACCCAGGGTTTCTGTCTCATCTCCGGCATCATCAAAAAACTGTATGGGCAATCGTGTAATTCTCAGAAAGTCTACCAGCGGTATTTTACCTTCAAACAGGTATGTATGTTCATCTAATCGGCTGTATTGTTCCTGTATTTCGTCAAATTCGTCATTCAATTCGCCAAATACTTCTTCCAGTATGTCCTCAAGGGTTACAATGCCACATGTACCTCCAAATTCATCTACTACCACAGCCAGGTGATTTCGATTGTGTCTGAACTCATGTAGTAGATCATCTATCATTTTGTTTTCAGGGACAAAAAATGGCTGAGACATTAGTTTTTTCCAGTCAAAGTCATCGGATTGACTTAGGTGTGGAAGCAGGTGTTTAATATTGAGGATTCCAATTATATTATCCAGGTTTTCCTGGTAAACCGGCATTCGGCTAAACCTCATTTCTTGCACAATATCAATCAGTTTGTGGAAGGATGTCACAGCATCAATTCCCACAATATCCATCCTGGGTTTCATGATTTGCCTAACCTGAATCTGGGCAATATTTACAATGCCTTTAAGGATGTCTTTTTCCTGTTGTGCATCTGCAGGATCTGCCGCCATATCTATGGCGTGGCTTAGTTCTTCCGGTGTGAGTTCCGGTGTTCGCTGTTTTATGCGCCTTTCAATAAAGCTGCTCATTTTTACCAGCAAGCCGGTAAAGGGCCATAATAGAAACATAAATGCCCGCATCGGGTAGCTGAGGAATTTTGCAGAACTTCGGTAATGTTGTGTTGCATACACCTTGGGCATCAGTTCAGCAAAAATCAAAATGATAAGTGTTACAACGATAGCATCTATAAAGAACCGAAGCCACGGTTTGTCCTCCAGCAAAAAAATTGTTTCATTGAAAATGGTAGACACCACCACAAATGCAACCATTCCCAGACTGTTTAGCACAAGAATGGTTGCCAGCAGGTGTTTGGGAAATGAAAGCAGGTGTAAAATGTTTTTTGCCGATTGTTGTTTTGATGCCCGCAAATCTTCCAGATCGCTTTCGCGGTGGCTGAAAAATGCATTTTCCGACGCAGCGCAGATTCCGGTTACCACCAAACAGGCTATCATAGTTACGCCCAGCGCAATCAGACCTGGAATTTCTCCATTCTCAAGGGGGCGTATTATTCCGCTGAGCAGGTTCAATGTAACAGGACCGGGGTCATCCATGAAGGTTAATTAGGGGTGTTAGAATGGGAAATCATCCTTGTATTCAGGGCCTTCAGAAGCTGTATTATTTCGGTTTACAGATTCCCCATATGCAGATTCCGGCTCATTTACAGTTCCTCTACCCGGTGTTTCATCATCTTCATTTTTGTTTAATCCGCCCATGGTCTGCATTTGCAGCACCCGAATCTTTTTTATTTGTTTTTCAATTCCTTCCGCATCCGTGTATTTGTCAGTGCGGATTTTTCCTTCCACGTAAATGATATTGCCTTTTCTGAGATAATTCTCAGCAAGACGTGCATGGTTGTCCCAAAGCTCAAGATTGTGCCACTCGGTATTTTCCATCTTTTGGCCATCTTTGGTATAATAATCATTGGTAGCAAGCGTGATGTTTGCTACTACGCGTCCATTGTCTAAGTGTCTTACTACAGGGTCTTTACCCAGTCTTCCCAATAAAATTACTTTGTTAATCATGTTGATATAATTAAATTACTTTTTCTAAAAATTTTAACATTAGTCTGTGTGCCGGAAATGCATGGATTTCGCTTAGCTTTAATCTTAATTTATCCTGTATTTTCTCCTCTACAATATTAGCTTCTTTGCATGAAAATTGCCACAGCGTAGCAAAAATAGTTTGGTGGGTCAGCTGATGCTTGATAGTAAAGGGCTTGTGCATTTGCGTATCTTCATTATTTACAAACCAATCCTGGAAAGGATTCACATCTTTGCTGTTCTTGGTGTTCTGAATATTCGGAAATTCATATAATCCTTTCCAGATGCTGTCTGTGGTTCTTTTTTGCAACCAGGTAAAGCCTTCAGCGTTAATAAATAAATAGTCTAGATAAACTTCCCGGGGTGCTTTCTTAACGCTTTTTACAGGTAAAATCTTTTGCAGATTTTTTATTCGTGCAACACAAACATCTTCATATGGGCATTGGGTGCATTCCGGATTGGCAGGTTTGCATACAGTAGCGCCAATTTCCATCATGGCCTGATTAAATAATGCCGGCGGGCAGGGTTGCATTTCATTCAGCAGCAACGCCTCAATCTTCTTATCAGAATTGGGTGTGCCAATAGGTTCGTGCAGACCGTACAGTCTAGAAGCCACACGTCTTACATTCCCGTCAATGGCAGGAATGCGAATATTGAATGCAAAACTGCCAATGGCTGCGGCTGTATAGTTGCCTATGCCGGGTATTTTTTTCAATTCTTCAATAGAGTCAGGGAAACTACCTTTATACTCTTTCAAGATAATTTGTGCCGCTTTCATCATGTTTCTGGCCCGGCTGTAATAGCCCAATCCTTGCCAAATCTTCAAAACTTCGTCCTCAGAAGCCTCAGCGAGTGATTTTACCGAAGGGAATTTTGTAATGAAATTGTAATAAAATGGCAAGCCCTGTGCTACCCGGGTTTGTTGGAGTATTATCTCTGAAACCCATATCAGATAAGGGTCTGACGTTTCTCTCCAAGGTAAATTTCGGGCCTTTTCCTCATACCATTGCTCAGTCTTACATCCCATTCTTGTCATAAATATGCAAAATTTTATTCAGTATAGTTTTTATTTGCTCAAACAAATTTCCCCCCAACAAAAGAAATGACAAAATCAGAAATCGTGAATGAGATTGCAGTCCGCACAGGACTTGAGAAGACGGCCATTGCTGATACCATCGACAATTTATTTGTGGTTGTGAAGAACGCTATGGTTGGTGGAAACAACATCTATCTGAGAGGATTTGGAACGTTTGAATTGAAACTGCGTAAAACCAAAGTGGCCCGCAATATAAAGCGAAATACCAGTTTGGTTGTACCTGCACATTATGTGGCAAGATTCAAACCCGCCAAAGAATTTGCTATTCAGGTGAAGGATAGTAAGGTTCTGTCCAAAAGGGTTTCCGCCAAGTAATTGCCATAATTCAAAACCTTAAGGTTAATTTTGTCGCGTGGAGAAAAACCGCCGCGTACTATACTTTGTTGCCTTTCTGGTTGTTTTACTGGTTGTTCTTTACATCCCAAAATTTAAAACGTCAAACGGTAAGTTAAAACCCGCTGAAAACGGTATTGGGCTTGAGCAGGCCTTGCCGCAAAAAGCGGTTTCCAGGGATGAATTTCTGAACGCAGTTTTCACAGTTTCACGTCCGCCAGAATGGATGGGTAAATTGCTTTTTCAACCTTTAACAGACCTTCCACAAGATACCTTACAAAAAGCCTTGAAATGGGCAGGTGAAACCGAAAATAAACCTTTGTACAGTTTTATACAAAGCTCAATGGCCGAAAAGCAGGGAGGAGAAGAAAACCTGACCAGTGCGGCCAGAAACCTCATATTTGGAGCCTCCGAAAATATAGATAATCCTGTTGTAGCCGCCTTTATGTTTCAACAGGGAAAACTAATTTTGGACAGAGTGCTGAAAATGAATCCTAAAAATGTATCTGCCAGAAATGCTTTGATCGTATATCAGAGTGAATACGAGAACCAACCGATGAAGTTTTTGGCAACACTGCGCGAGACTATTGCATTGGATAGCAACAATTTGGAAACACGTTTTATAAGGTTAAATCTGCTTAGAAAATCAGCCCAGTGGAAAAAAGCTGCGCAAGAATGCCAAAAATTAATATCTTTGCAGCCCCAAAACCCTGTATGGTACTTCCAGGCAAGTGACATATACGGATTTATGGGGGATTCCGTCAATGCCAAGGTTTACCTGAATTTGGCGGTGAAAGTACAGAATAGTAATAAAACAAAGTAAATATGCCAAGCGGTAAGAAAAGAAAACGTCATAAAATTGCGACCCACAAGCGCAAAAAGCGCCTTCGCAAGAACAGACATAAGAAAAAATAATAACCCTAACTAAGGTCAACCCCCTTGTCAAACGAATTAGTCATTCATAAAAATTCGTCAGGGATTGAAATAGCCTTAATCAGCGGTAAAAAGCTTATCGAATTTCATAAGGAGTCATCGGGCTCCTCGTTTCAGGTCGGTAATTTTTATCTGGCAAAGGTCAAAAAAATTTCTCCAACCCTGAATGCCGCCTTTGTAGATGTGGGTGCGGACAGGGATGCTTTTCTTACTTATTTCGATCTTGGCCCCAATGTGCTTTCCGTAAAAAAGTTTACCCATCTTGTGCAGCATGGCAACATGCAGCAGGCAGATCTGGAGCATTTTAATCTCGAACCCCAGACCGTAAAAACCGGTAAAATAAGTCAGGTACTAAAGGTTGGCGACCGTATTCTGGTGCAGGTTGTTAAAGAGCCCATGTCAACCAAGGGTCCTAAAGTAACTTGTGATATAAGCCTTGCAGGTCGCTACTTCGTGCTTGTGCCTTTTACCAATAGCATTTCTATCAGCAAGAAAATTGGCAGTCCGGCAGAGAAAAAACGGCTACGTGATCTTGCTACATCCCTCAAAACTGAGAACTTTGGAGTAATTATTCGCACCGTGAGTGAAGGTGTGGAAATTGAAGAACTGGACCGCGATTTGCGCGGGCTTATTAAAAAATGGGATGAGTTAAAAAACAACCTCAAGCAGGCCAAACTTACCGATCTTGTTTTGGGGGAAGGAAACAGGCTGTTTACCCTGTTGCGCGATATGCTTAACGATTCGTTTACCCAGATTGCGGTAGACGATCAGAACTTATTGCAGGATCTGAAGTCATATCTGCAGCGTATTTCTCCGGGCAGTGAAAAAATTTTAAAACTGCACCAGGGGAAAACCCACATATTCGATCAATTTCAGGTTAACCGCGCTATCAAAAGCTCGTTTGGCAAAAGCGTTACTTTTAGTGGCGGTGCCTACCTTGTTATTGAACATACCGAGGCACTTCATGTAATTGACGTGAACAGCGGCAATACCAGTTTTGATCCGCAAAACAGGGAAGAAAATGTCCTCAAAGTGAATCTGGAAGCCGTGGATGAAGTAGCTCGTCAAATTCGCCTTAGGGATATGGGTGGAATCATAGTTATAGATTTCATCGACATGAAGGATCCCAAGAAACGCAACGAACTGCATACGGCTTTGCGCACAGCCATGAAATCTGACAGGGCCAAGCACACCATTCTTCCTATGAGTAAGTTTGGGCTCGTGCAGATTACCCGTGAGCGTGTGCGTCCGGCTATGGAAATTACCACCAATGAGGTATGTCCATCCTGCAACGGCACAGGACGTATGGAGAGCAGTGTTCAGTTGCTGAATCGACTGGAAAATACAGTTTCATACTTATGGGACAACATGAACCACAAACACCTGAAGCTGAAAGCCCATCCGCTGGTAACCAATTACATCAAACAAGGTTTAATTAGTATCAGACTGAGATGGTGGTTCAAGCACAGACGCTGGCTAAAACTGGAGGCAGCACCCAACTATGGACTTTCACGCCTTGAGTTTTTTGATGAAGCAGGCCATCCCATTGTCGGGGAATAAATGCCAATTGGACACCGTGTAAAAGTCTTCCGTACGCGGCAGCTTCCAAAGTGTAACTTTGCAACCTCACATGACACGCACAACCGTTACCGCTGCTTTGCCCTATGCCAATGGCCCCGTGCACATTGGCCATGTTGCCGGCGTTTATCTGCCGGCTGATATTTATGTGCGTTACCTGCGAAACTGCGGTCGTGAAGTGATTTTTATCTGCGGTAGTGATGAACATGGTGTTCCCATTACCCTCAGAGCCCGCAAAGAAGGCATTACGCCCCAGGAAGTGGTGGACCGATACCACAATATCATAGGTAAAAGTTTTAAGGATTTTGGTATCAGCTTTGATATTTACAGCCGCACAAGCAACGAAATTCACAAGCAAACAGCCCGAGATTTTTTTGCCGATTTGTATAACAAAGGCGCTTTTACCGAGGAAGTAACCGAACAATATTTCGACCCGGAGGCAGGGCAGTTTCTGGCAGATCGCTATATAGTCGGAACCTGTCCGGTATGTGCCAATGATAATGCGTATGGTGATCAGTGTGAACAATGTGGAAGTACGCTCAGTCCCTCTGAATTAAAAAATCCCAAAAGTGCACTCAGCGGTGTGGCACCGGTAATGAAGCCTACCCGTAACTGGTTTCTACCTTTAGATGATCTGCAAAAGTCTTTCCTGAATGATTATATCGGTGGTAACACCCACTGGAAATCCAACGTGCTTGGGCAGTGCAAAAGCTGGCTGAATGAAGGTCTTAAACCCCGCGCGATGACACGTGATCTGGATTGGGGCGTGACCTTACCCGATTTGCCCGGACATGAAGCTGCCGACCTGGCAGGGAAAGTTCTATATGTATGGTTTGAAGCCCCCATCGGATATATAAGCGCCACCCGTGAATTGCGCCCCAAAGACTGGCAGGACTGGTGGACCGGCGATACCCGCCTTGTGCATTTTATCGGCAAAGACAATATTGTTTTTCACTGCATCATTTTCCCTGCTATGCTGCACCTGAGAAGCGATGGATTTGTGGTGCCTCAGGATGTGCCTGCCAATGAGTTTTTAAATCTGGAGGGTAAAAAGATCAGTACCAGTCGCAACTGGGCTGTATGGCTCAACGAATATTTACAGGAATTACCCGGTAAGCAGGATGAACTTCGTTATGTGCTTTGTAGCATTGCCCCTGAAACTAAGGACAGTGAATTTGCCTGGAAAGATTACCAGGCACGTGTAAATAACGAGCTGGTGGCCATTCTTGGCAATTTTGCGAATCGGGTAAGTGTTCTGACCCAAAAATATTACGAAAGTAAAGCGCCATTATTTTCAGATACCCATTTTGCTGAACAAATAAGCCAGGTGAGGAAAGAAATGACGCAGTTACATAAAGAATTGTGCAGTGCAACCGAGGAATACCGATTCCGTGATGGACTTTCCGCCCTTATGAACATGGCACGTGCCGGTAATAAATTTTTGGCAGAAACCGAGCCTTGGAAATTACAAAAAACCAATCCTGAAGCCACAGCCACAGCCATGGCTTTTGCCTTGGAAATACTGGCGAATATTGCCATAGCCTGCGAACCGTATTTGCCCCATACCCACGAGAAATTATGTGCTCAGCTCAACCTGTTGCCGCTAGAGTTTGTGGTAAGGGCTTTCTGGAATAATTGCACGCTGCTTAAACCCTTTTCAGAAGGACATCCCTTGGGAGAACCAGGACTTATTTTTACCAAAATTGAAGACGAACAGATGGAACTTCAGTTAAAAAAACTGCAACAATGACTCAAAATTGTGAGTTAAAATAATCTCCATTTGTGGTAATTATAAGCTGCTCTATTTTGAGCGGCTTTTTTTTTGAATTAAAAAGAAAATCAGAACTCTTAT
>RGEC01000090.1 GCA_009918425.1 Bacteroidota bacterium | reverse complement strand
CGTGTGATTTCAGTTCCCGGCTGATACGGTCGCTCAGAGTCGTTTTTGCCGGCAACTCATGCAATGATGAAAATTTGTTTATGATTGTTTTTCCGTCGGTAAACCGCCACAAAAATGTTCCCAGTGAGTTTCCTGATTCCTGCATTTTTAAAAAGCAGCGCGCATTGTTTACGGATGCTCTTATTTTGGCAAAGTTTCGGATTATACCCGTATTCTGCATGAGCACTGCCATATCAGACTCATTCATGGCAGCCATTTTAACCGGGTCGAAATTTAAAAAAGCTGTTTTGAATGCTTCACGTTTTCTCAATACGGTAATCCAGCTTAAACCGGCCTGAAAGGTTTCCAGAATTAATGTTTCAAACAATTTTTGGTCATCAGTAACAGGCACACCCCATTCGGTGTCGTGATAATGGCAATACAACTCATCATTACCGCACCAACCACAACGAATAGGTACCATCTAAACGATATTCAAAACCTGTTCTTTTATCTGCTCCAGTTTTTCCTTCATCAACACTACGGCTTGTTGCATAGGGAAGTGGTTGCTTTTTACTCCCATGGTGTTCATCTCTCTGCCCATTTCCTGAGAAATGAAGTTGAGTTTGCGGCCCAGAGGCTCCTTTTTTAGGCATTCATCAAAATAATCAAGGTGTTGTTTCAGGCGCTGTTTTTCTTCGGCAATATCCCATTTTTCCATGTACAGAAGTATTTCCTGTTCCAGTCGGCTGGGATCTGCAATATTGTCGCGGACATGTTCTGCTACCGAATTGTTGATTTTGTTTCTCAGATTTTGCCTGCGCGGCTCTTCTTCTGATTCAACCACATTCAGTTGTTTTCTGATTTCTGACGAAGCACCGGATAGTTTTTCAAGAATGGCTTTTCCCTCAAGTTTTCGGAATTCTATGAGTTTTTCCAATGCTTTACCTGCGGTTTGAAGTATGCACTCCTTGGCTTCATCTGTTATTGTTTTTTCAGCATTACCAACTACATCCGGCATGCGTATAATCTGATGGAAAGGGTCTCTGAAATCCAGATTCAGTGAATTACTCAGGCTGCTTAGCTTGTCAAGGTAAGTTTTTGCCAAGGGTTCGTTAATACTTATTTCAGGAGCATTCTCATCTCCGGTGAATTCAATATTGAATATCATCGTTGCCGATCCTCGTTCTAGTTTTTCCTGCATCATTTTGCGAAGTGCAGCGTCCAGTTCATTGAGAAACCGGGGAAGTCGGATATCGAGATCCAGATAACGTCCGTTGAGGGATTTTACTTCACACACAACCTTTATACCGGCTTCGGAAGACTCCGCCCTGCCAAATCCGGTCATACTTTGTATAGCAATGTTTTCCAATGATGCGAATATACAGCAAGCGGCTCAGTGGTATTACAAACCATAAAAGATAAGATTAACAATGTAAATAAAATTATCTTTGCATTGTAATGAAAAGACTTCTGTTTTGTCTCTTGTTGTTTCCGACAATATGCCTGTTGATAGGAACCTCATCCTGCACCGGTAATAAACAAGTTGGAGACGATACCACCGAGAGTAAAGTTTCGGTTGTAGTTCGTAAATACCCCGATTTTTCTGCTGACTCAGCATTTGCTTTCATCCAAAAACAGGTTGATTTTGGGTACCGTATTCCCGGTACACAGGCCCATGCACGCTGTGCCGACTGGCTGTATGCAAAATTGAAGATGTATTGCGACACAGTTTATTATCAAAAAGCTACAGCAATTACCTGGGATAAAAAAACCATTCCGGTGTACAATATCGTTGGCGTATTTAAACCCAAGGCTGTGCAACGCGGTTTATGGGCTTCTCACTGGGATTCCCGTCCTTGGGCAGATAATGATACAACCCGTAAAAATGAACCCATAGCTGCAGCCAATGACGGTGCCAGTGGGGTAGGTGTTCTGCTGGAACTTGCCAGAAATCTCAAGAACAATCCACCTACATACGGAATTGACATAGTGTTTTTTGATGCAGAAGACTACGGTAAAGGTGAATACGAAAATTCTTTTTGTCTGGGAAGTCAATATTGGGCTAAAAATCCACATGTCGCCAAATACAGGGCGCAGTTTGGCGTATTGCTGGATATGGTTGGTGGAAAAGACGCTGTGTTTGGTCGCGAAACCCTAAGCATGCAACAGGCCGGCTGGGTTATGAATCATACCTGGTCTATCGCTGAAGAGCTTGGATTTGGCAGTACTTTTACCAATGACAATGTCTATCCAATTACGGATGATCACCACTATGTCTTTCAGGGCAGTCAGATTCCTATGATTGATATCATTCAGCATGATCCAGCCAAGAAAACATTTGCCCATTATTGGCATACCCATGCAGACGACATGTCTGCCGTAAATAAGGAAACCTTACAGAAGGTAGGAAAGACAATGTCGGCTTTGATGTTTAATCCGCCCATTGAAATTCAGCCATGATAGATATACTGGCTTTTGGAGCCCATCCCGATGATGTAGAACTGGCGGCAGCCGGTACCCTGATTCACCATATCAAAAATGGGGCTAAAGTGGCTATTGTAGATCTTACCGCAGGAGAACTGGGAACCCGTGGAACCGTTGAAACACGGGCCGCAGAAGCGGAAGAAAGCCGAAAGATAATGGGGGTGCAATACAGACATAATTTGCAGCTCAGGGATGGATTTTTCGAAAACGATGAAAATGCACTAATCAAAGTAGCCGAAGCAATCCGTCACTTCCGTCCTAAAGTGGTTTTAGCCAATGCTATTGCAGACCGCCATCCCGATCATGGAAGGGCAGCCATGCTGGTAAGCAGAGCCTGCTTTTTAGCAGGACTCCCAAAGGTAAAAACCCATTACAATGGAGAGATACAGGACATTTGGCGCCCTAAAGCCGTTTATCATTATATTCAGGACAGATATATTAAACCTGACCTCGTGGTAGATATTTCCGATAGTTTTCAGGAAAAAATGAAGGCAATTCGTGCTTTTGCCACACAGTTCTTCCGAGAGGGAGATGATGGTCCACAAACCCCTATCAGTTCTGAAGAATTTCTCTTTTTTATAGAAGCCCGGGCCAGGGAATTTGGTCGGAGTATAGGCGTTGAATTTGGTGAAGGATTTACAACAGAAAGGCCTATGGGAATCAACAATTTACTCGGTATCCAATAAAACAGTTTCGGTTTGCGTTATGGAATTATGATGAAGACAGCTAATTCAATAACGCTGATTTTTTCTCTGGCCGTCAATTCAATTCTTTTCGCACAAAAGGTGAGTATTGAAAGCCTGATGAAAATAAAGCCTGTGGGAATAGGCACCCAGAAGGTTGTTCCATATCCCGGGATGATATACCTGCCCATGCCTTTTTCTTCTGCAGAATTTAAAGATGTATCTCAATTGGGAGATATTCCATCTCCTGATAGAATACATTCTGTAGCACTTATCTACACAAAATTCCGGGAGGTTGATACTTTTAACCAGCCCAAACTTAATTATTATCGTTTCCAGAACCTTAAAAAGCTATATCCGATTGTATTTGAAGATACTTCGATTAAGTGGAATGTATTGGAACAGCGGCAGGCCACGGAAAAAGAGGATGCCATGAAGTGTTTTCATGGATTTATCATTTTACTTAAAAACGAGCCGTCCAAGTTATTGGTAGAGAAAGAAATATCTACTATGAAATCGGTTATTGACAGTTATCATGATAGTATGATTTGGGTCCCGGAAAAAATAGAGTGGAAAGTGAAACGTGTGAAGGAAGAAACCGGTTTTTATATTCCGGTGAACAAAAACAAAAGCAAACAGGGCAAGCGATATACAAGCAGTTTTCTGGGCATGCGTGAGAAAGAATACAAGGTACGCCGGGATAGCACCGTGCGCAAAAGATCAGGTGGTTATTATGCCAAACGTGGATACTATGATACCAGTTTGTTTAAAAACGTACATGAATACAACCATCTAATTACACGTCAATGGAGTAATAAAATGGCGGTTGTGACGGATGCTACCGGAAGTATGAGTCCGTACACAACTCAGGTTATGCTGTGGCTAAAAAACAGACCGGAAGTTTTACAAGGTGGTAGATTTGTATTTTTTAATGACGGAGATGATAAGCCGGATTTGCTAAAAAGAACAGGTAGTACAGGTGGTATACACTTTGCTTCGGCTACCAGTTATGATTCAGTATACATGGCGTTGAATCGAACCATGAGGGCAGGAACAGGTGGCGATATACCGGAGAATAATATAGAAGCGGTGCTGGCTACAATAAAACGCTGGCCTGATACTGACACTGTATTGCTCATTGCGGATAATGGGGCGGATGTGAAAGATATATCACTGCTGAAAAATGTAAAAAAGCCTGTTAGTGTAATGCTTTGTGGAGTTACCGAGAAAGTAAATAAGGACTATATTGAAATAACCAAGGCTACCGGTGGAAGATTGTTTGTATTAAGCACAGAACTTGCTGAAATGAAGAAATGGCAGGCCGGTTCTGAAGTTAAGATTCAGGGCAAAAAATTTGAATATAAAAACGGGGAGCTGATTAAGAAGAAAACCTGATTGTTTTGATATCTCCCTCAATAATGAGGCGTCCCAGTGTTTTCGCCCTTACTTCATCCAATGTAACATCTTCCGCAATCTCACGCAATTCGAAACCACGTTCGGTGATATCGAAAACGCCCAATTCGGTAACCACCTTTTTTACGCAACGAAGTCCGGTTATGGGCAGTGTACACTCCGGTAGCAGTTTGCTTTCACCGGCTTTATTGGTGTGCTGCATGGCTACTATGATATTTTTTGCTGAGGCTACCAGATCCATGGCACCTCCCATGCCTTTCACCATCTTACCCGGAATTTTCCAGTTGGCTATATCACCATTGTCGCTAACCTCCATGGCGCCAAGCACAGTCAGATCTACTTTACCTGCGCGAATCATTCCGAAGGAGGTAGCTCCGTCAAAAAAACTCGCTCCTTTGGCAGTTGTTATGGTTTGTTTTCCCGCATTGATGAGATCCGGATCTTCTTCTCCTTCAAACGGGAATGGACCCATACCCAGCAATCCGTTTTCGCTTTGTAAAACCACTTCTACACCTTCCGGAATATAGTTGGCTACCAGCGTGGGTATACCGATACCCAGATTTACATAGTATCCGTCTTGTAATTCCTGCGCTATGCGCTTCGCTATTCCGAATTTGTCAAGCATATTAATTGCAAAATTCCGAAAAAAAAATGAAAGCCGCACGCCTTATATCACAACCTGCCAAGCATTTCTTTGGCTTCCTGATTACCCGGTTGTATTCTAAGTGCTTCAGTAAGTTGTATTCGCGCCTGTGTTTTATCTCCCAGCTTCAGGTAAATTTCCCCCAGATACAATCTGGCATTTTCGTTATCCGGGAACAGCGATACAGTCTTTTTTAAATACGCCAGTGCCTTTCCGCTGTTGCCATTTAGCCATTCTGCCACACCCAGATTTAGTAAGGTGAGCTCATGTTTACTTTGTTGATGCAGTGTTTTTGTAAGAATTTCTATGGCTTCCGTGTAACTTTTTATTCGAATTAGCGCATTGCCCAGTTCGGCTGTAAAATCGGCTTGCAGAGGCATTTTGTCAACTGCTGTGCGATACCATTCAACGGCAATATCTAATTTTTCGGATTTGTCAAACGCTTTACCAATCCGGTATGCGGTCCATGCAGATATTTCGGTATTGTTTACCTTAGGTGCCAAGGAAATGATTTTAATCCATTGACCATGAGCGTATTGGTAATGTATTTCTTGATCAACACTGCCTTTGTTTAGCAAGTTTTGAGCATTTTTCAGGTAAACCGGATTGGCATCAAATTTTTCAAACCATGTGAGATAAGCCTGCAGTTGCATTGTGGGTTTGGGATTTGGCTGGTTCACAGCATAAAGGCTAACAGGATTGCCCAATGGAGCAGTTTTTATGTTACCGGAAGGTTTACGTATGTAATGATCGTGAACCGTAACATGGGGTATGTCTGCTGTGCCACTTTTGGGCATGTGGCAACCCACACAGTTATGATTGTTTTTTGATAACTCAGCCTTAGTTGCCTTGCATAGCATCCCCGATGCATTACCTCTGCTGCCATGGCAATTGTTGCATGCCTTATTAAACAGTTCAGTGTTGGTTTTTCGAACGCTCACATGCGGATTGTGGCAGGTAATACACGTAAGGTTGAGTTTGCCATCTGTTTTGTTGGATGACTTAAAGCATTTGCTCATTTGCAACCGTTCTGCATGACCTGCCATGTAAAATGCCTTGCCGTTTTGGTGTATGGGCATATAAATTTCAAAAACACTGTCGAGATGCATGCCGGGTCTGAAATCGGTAAATTTTTTTCCGGGTTTCAGTACATTATTACCTTGAAGGTGACAACGCTGGCAAATATCCACCTGCAGTTTCCATGGCAGTCTGGCAGGATTTACTATGGTTCGGTCTGCCATTTTATTTACATCTACAATTATGCCTTTTCTTTTCTCGGCAACATGAAGTTCGCCCGGTCCATGGCATCTTTCACAGTCTATACCGGCCGGCATACGACTGAATTTATTGATGCTTCCTTCTTCCACTTTGGGCATGCCATTGTGGCAACTCATACATTCCACATCTATTTTGCGTGAAAATCCTGTATTTGTTGTTTCGTAACCCGGTGGTAAATCCCATTTTCCCGACTGAGTGTAATAGGTGAGGGGTGCCTGATACCAGTATTCCCCATCATGCCAGAAGTGACTGTTGGTGTGGTGTCCGCTGCCCACGATGTGGGTAATCTGTTCGGTGCGACTATGTAAGGTGTCACCGTTTTTGAGTCTATATTCTTTTATGTAATACTTTCCATCTTTAGTGAAAGGAAGATAAAACATATCTTTTTTGCTGTCATAAACCGGTTTTACATTGGTCCAAACAGCTTTGGTTTTTGAAGCCGTTGCTTCACCGAAACTGCTGCCCATGCCGGTTTCAATGAAAGTTTGATATTTGTCTGCATGGCACTCCTTACAGGCAGCAATTCCTACATAATCTACGGTGTCTTGAAGATTCTGGTAAAAAGTTGTGTCTATACTGTTCTTATCGCTACGGCAGGTACTGAAAGTTAGAGCGAGTGTAAGCCCGCATAGGCCAAGCCAGATAAAGGGAATGAACTTTCTGCCGACCACCTTTTTACGTTAATTTTAGCGGGGGATGCCCGGTGGTTTGGTTTTTAAAGAAATCCATTTTTCAGGATGAACCTGGCCATCGGGATACATGCGAAAATCGGGTAGCAGTACTTCTTTTGTTTCGGTAATGTAAGGAATTAAACTACAGAAAAACTGTGGTGCATTAATATCATCGCGCTTACCTGGGTTCCACAGACCTGTGAAAATGACTGAAGGTTCCTGCAGTAAAATAGTTTTGGGTATAGAAGCAACAGCATTCTTTACAGGGTTGTAAAGGAATGTTATTTTGAAAACCCCCTCGGTTTTACCTGCAAATTTTCCTGTACTGTCTTCCATCAGGATGTAATTACCCTCCACAAAGTGGGTTTCCCAGCCGTTGGAAACAAGTGAATCAAGGGTTTTTAATGCCCGTGGAGTTGTATAAAAGGTATCTACACATTCTTCTGCGGGAATTCTGACAATGCTGATGATTTTAGGTTTGATGATGAAACGGTTTTCAATGCCAAAATGCCAGCTTCTTCCTTGCAGCAAATGGTGCTGAATATTTCCGGATACTTTTGCCCCTGAAATAACAAATTTGATAATACTACACTGGGTATCAGCACCAAATCCGCCATAAAAAGTATCTGCCAGCCTAAGGTAAATATCTTTAAAATTATCTGCTCCTACTACCCCGGGGTGGTTTTTATCTTTCTGGTAGTAAATAGAATCGTGTCCGTGTTGCGCCTGCAGCAGCACAGGAAGTAATAAGCATAATATGGCAGCAATTCTTGGCATTAAGCCCCAAATTGTCTTTGCCAATCCATCATGCCGCCCAGCAAATTTCTAACTTTGCCAAAACCCTGAGATTCAAGAAATGCCTTGGCTGTTGCACTGCGGGCACCACTGCGGCAATGCACCACGATTTCATCCTGTTTATGGTCTTCCAAATCCTTGAAGGCATCCACACCATGCCACTGAAAGGCAAGACAATTATCTTCCAAGCCAAGCTAAAAGCCAGCAGCGCAAAGACTGTACGCATGGCGATCTTGCAGCTTTCATCTTCTGGAACGATGGACACCATACCGGGCACGTTCGTTACCGCGTGGAATGTGGATAGCACAGACCCAACACTCGGTACAAATGTAGCGGTAGTGACGGGCGCAGAGAGTAAAAGTGTCACGACCGCGTGGCAGAACTTCAGCGTGAGTGTGACCGCGCCGAGTGATTGCAAGAACCTGATCTGTGCTATCTGGACAGATGCCGACTTTTCAGCAGCCGATGAATTTAATATTGCAGAGGCTGGTCTTTTCTTGGGCGGCACTATT
>RGEC01000089.1 GCA_009918425.1 Bacteroidota bacterium | reverse complement strand
AAAAATCCGCGTACACCCCGCATTCAGACGATGGTAGCGGTTCGCACCGGCAGCAAAAACGATCCCGCCAACAACACGGGCCTGGCCCACTATCTCGAGCACATGCTTTTCAAGGGCACTGATCGCTATGGAACCCTGGACTGGAGCAAAGAAAAACCGCTTCTGGACCAGATTGACGCTTTGTATGAGCAGTACAATCAAAGCAAAGATGAAAACACAAGGAAAAGCATATATAAAAAAATTGACAGCGTAAGCCGCTTGGCCGCCAAATGGAGCATTGCCAACGAGTTTGACAAAATGTGTCAGGCAATGGGTGCAGAAGGCACGAATGCCTTTACCAGCAACGAAATGACGGTGTATATCAACGATATTCCTACCAACATGTTTCACAAATGGCTGGAGCTGGAATCGGAAAGATATCGCAATCCGGTGCTTCGCTTGTTCCATACGGAACTGGAGGCTGTTTATGAAGAAAAAAACATAAGCCTTGACCGTGACGGCGAAAAGGTTGAAGACAAACTCATGGGCGAGTTGTTTAAAAAGCACAATTACGGCCTACAAACCACCATCGGCACGGTAGAACATCTGAAAAACCCCAGTCTGAAGGCCATTCGCGAATATTTTAATGCGTATTATGTTCCTAACAACATGGCCATCATTCTGGCCGGTGATTTTGACCCGGATATCGCTGCTGACGGCATTGCCGAGCATTTTGCCTGGATGCAACCCAAAGCGGTTAAAACCTATGAGTTTGAAGGGGAAATGCCTTTCGGTTCACCACGCAAATTTGACGTGGTGGGACCCGATGCGGAATGGGTAACTATTGGATATCGCATGCCCGGCGCAGGCACCCGTGAAGCACGTGCTGCCAGGCTCATTGATTTGCTTTTGAACAATAGCAGCGCGGGTTTGATAGACCTGAATCTGGTAAAAGCACAGAAAGTGCTTAGCGCAAACAGCGGCGTAAACACCCTAAACGATTATAGTGTGTTTCAACTTACCGGAAAACCCAGGGAGGGCCAGACGCTTGAACAGGTTCGGGATTTGCTGATTTCACAAATGGAACTGATCCGCGATGGAAAATTCGACGATAGCCTGGTGAAAGCCATTATACTCAATGAAGAAATCAGTCGTTTACAACAATTCAAAGAAAACGCCAACCGTGGATATTTTTTAATGGAAAGTTTCATCAACGGGCAGGGCTATCAAAAGCATTGGAACGAATTCTGGGCCATGAAGCAACTCACCAAAGAAGATATTATGGAGGTAGCTGCAGAGTTTCTGGACCGTGAACGTGTGGAGGTTTTCAAGCGCAGAGGTACCGACAGTACAGTTTCCAAAATCAACAAGCCCGAAATCAGCAGTGTAGAATTGAACCGCGATAAACAAAGTACTTTCGTTACCGAATGGCTGGAAGAGGAAACCCACTCTCTTGCACCGGTATATGCCAATGTTAAAGACGGAATTTTACATACTACTTTGGGTAAAGCCGCTGTTCATTATGTGAGAAACACCGAAAACCGCTTGTTTGCCGTATCCTATGTGTACGCTTTTGGCAGAAACCACAACAAGTCTTTGCCCTTGGCCATGCAATACCTTCGGTATGCCGGAATTCCGGGTATGAATGCTGAGCAGATCAGTAAAAAAATGTATGCACTGGGCTGTAATTTCTTTACCAATGTGGGCGATGAGGAAACCTATGTTTCTCTTACAGGTCCGGAGGAAAACTTTGAAGCCGCCATGCGGATACTCGAAGGGCTATTGAATAATCCTGTAGCCGATGAAAAAGCTTTTAAGGACATGATAGACGGGGAGTTGAAGAAGCGCGAGGACAATAAACTCAATAGCCGTGCCATCAGCGGTCGCCTAAATGCATATGCAATGTATGGGGCTGATAACCCCGCACGCTGGATTCTGACCAACGCAGAATTGAAGAAACTTAGTTCTGCAAGTTTGATGGACCAGATTAAAGGCATGAAGGCGGTTTCTCATGAGGTATTGTACTACGGACAAAGAGAACAGAGCAAGTTACTGGCTGCGCTGACCCAGATTCACGGGGTGCCGAAGTCGTTTGCCAAAATCAAGCTCGCCAAAAAGTTTGTTCCCAAAGAAAACAAAGAAAACGAGGTGTTTTTTGCCGATTACAAGCAGGTACAGGCCAGTATCTTCTGGCTAAACCGCGACGGTTTGTATAATGCTGCCGAGGAGCCGGTAACCGCAGCGTTCAATCAGTATTTCGGTGGTGATATGAGCAGTGTGGTATTTCAAAACATACGCGAAGCCAAAGCCCTGGCTTACAGTACATATGCGGGTTACAGCATTCCTGATGAAAAGGATAAATATTGCAGCAGCATGGCGTTTATCGGCACCCAGGCCGACAAATTCCACGATGCCATTGCGGCGATGAACGAACTGCTGAATGGCTTGCCGGCAGACAGCAATGTGTTTGCCCTGGCCAAAGAAAGCCTGAAGAATCGCATTGAAACATCCCGCACAACTGAAGATTATCTGCTGGGAACTTACATGAGCCTGCGCAAAAAAGGTCAGGATTCCGACGCCAATAAAGCTTTGTATGAGGCCCTTCCAAACCTTTCACTGAAAGACATAGAAGCCTTTCACAAAAATCACATCAGCAACCGTAAATGGGCGTTATGCGTGGTGGCTAGCAAGGACAGAATCAGCCGCAAGGATCTTGAGAAATATGGGAAAGTAACAGAACTCAGCCTAGAAACGCTGTTTGGATATTAAATAAAAAATGTATCAATTACCAAAGGGCGCTTTTTTTAAAGGCGCCCTTTTTTATTTTTTGCCAAAAAAACTAGTCAGCGCCGTCTGTTTTGGCCCTGTCAACAGCTTTAGAGCCCACCGTTTTTCCCATACTCATTCCAATTTCAATATCACTGCGGTAGTGTATAGCGCCATACAGGCGGCTTTTGCTGGCTTCGTCGGCCATTGACATATAATCGGCAGCGCGGCCCGGATTCACATGGCCGAGTATAGTTGCGGCGGCGCCGCTAAATGTACTGTGTCCGCTGGTGTATGCAGGAAAATTGGGCAAGCCTGTTAAAGTCTTGATTTTGTTGTTTACTTGCGAAGGCCGAGGGTTGAAATAGGCGTATTTGGCATCCCAGCAACAAATGGCAGCATCAAACATGGCCATGTTTAGCAAGGCAAGGTTGCGTGCCCAGCGCACTTCGCTGAAACGCATGTTTACAAAATCTTCGCAGGCAATGGCATTCCAGTGTCCGGGCGGGGTGTAAGTTCCGGCACCGTCACCCCAGAAATGCACAATACGCATGCGCTCTCTGGTGGGGTTTTGGCTATACCACAAAACCTCATCCAGTTCTTTGGCAAATTCAGCAGAACCGGTAGAAGGAGGGGCCGGAGGGCGGTTGGTAATAACTTCTGTGGTGTCCATCAAAAACCCAATGGTTCTGCCAAACAACGGCAACATAGGCGGTCTTTTAGGGCTTTCCTGACTAATCCATGGGGTTTCTCCACGCGCAATGGCATCGCTTTCCAGCTTGGTCCAGTCTGCGGGTGTACCAATGGCTTTTCCGGCCCGGTCTGTTCTTGCCCGGCTTACGAATTTGGCGGCTACAGATTTTCCAAGTTTCACACCGGCTTCCACTTCACTGCGCACATTGGCGCCGGCCAGAATGCGGGTATCAATGCACTCACTGAGTTTTTCTTGCAGGTAATCCTGTTCGCCGGGAAAAAGCATGCTCATCATGGCAAAAGCGGCCCCTGCCACCACGGCTTCTTCGCTGGGATAGGCATAATCTTTCACCACAGGAACCAGTTCCTTGATAGTGTTGTCGACCGCCGAGGGGCGTGATCTGCGATAAAACCCTTTGTAGTGATAAGCAGCCACCAGCGCATCATACTGCGCTGCTGAAACATAGGCATAAGCCCTGGCGGCATAGGGCGGATTGGCAAATGGAAAGTAAGGATATGCCAGAGGATTGGTGCTGCTGGGTATAGGATATGTGCCATCCGGATTCTGGTAGGGAGGCAGGTTGTATTTGGCTACCAGCTCTCTCAGAATTTCGTTCCAGCGCAACACGGTTCCGGCACTCCAGTATTTCAGCGCAGCTTCATCCGCCTCGGTCATATTGGCCTGCCTGCTTTTTATTTCCAGCAACTGCAGTTTATAATCGGCAGAAGAAACAGCTATGGGCAGATCGCAGGCGAATTCGGTGGCTGAAGTCAATAAAACCGGCTTCCAGTTTCCGGCAGAGGTGTCGATTTTATCGGGGTTCAGGGCCGCAAACTGCATATTTCGCTGTGTGATTTCCTTGTTGCAGGAAACCATAGCTATCAGGCCCAGCAAAATAGACCACCGTAGTGAAAAATTCATTTTTTCTCTCCTTTCTTAATCTCTGTCTGATATACAAGGCCGGCCATAAAAGTAGTTGCCTTGCCCATGTTTCTGCCTGATAGTGTTTGCATTCCTGTGGCCATTACACTAAGACCTTTCAATGCCGGTGCAGGGTATTTAACATTTATTCCCAGTCTGAATGCGTCCATGTTATTGCTCAGGAAAGGCATATCGTTTTTACGCATATCAAAACCACCCAGGGTGTTTATACGGTCTGCAAGGATTTCAAAATACTTATCGGGCCCATCTCTCCAGCCCAGACGGACATTATAAGAAAACACATCGGGCATAGCTACCTGGTTGCTGTAGACCATTTCGGTGGTGTAATAAGCGTTGCGGTCTATGGTAACATTGCTTCTGCGTGTATACATAGCTGATGCAGTTCCATACCAGTGTTCTTTTTGAACATCGCCGAGCAGGCGAATTGAGGCTGTTTTGCTGCGCATGCCTATACTAATGGGCAGATAATCGGCCACATAGTTGGTTAAAGGCGCTGAAACCCCACCCACGGCTACCAGTGAGCTGTTGAAGCCCTTTATATCTTTTGCCCAGAGTTCCTTTTTGAGAAACAGATTCAAATCCTGAACACCTTTTTGGCCTATTAATGTCCCTGCCGTTACGCGGTTGTCTACCCAAGCTGCAGAAGCAATCACATTGAGTCCATTGCCTATGCCGTAATTGGCCATAGCCATCACGGAATTGGATTTAAAGGAACCGATATTGGCGTTATTGCGGTAGAATGTGCCTTCCCAGTAATGATTCCAGGATGTGTTACCGTACATAAAGCCACCGCAAAGGTTTCGTTTGGCCATAAACAACGCATCAGACTCTGTTTGGGCCGATAGGGAAACACAAATAGAAAAGGTTAAAAAACCTGCGAGTTTTCGCATAAATAGGGTTGATTAATTAACAAAAATAGCAAAACAACCCGCAATACCAACCAAAACAGGGTAAAATCCAATAGATACAGCGATAGAATGCTATCGTTTTGGACGTTGAGGTGGTTATCTTTGCAGTGGAATGCGCATCGATACCCTTGCTCCCCTCATACAAAACCTGCAAAGTGGACAATACCGTAAAGCGGTAATTACTACCCACCACAAACCCGACGGGGATGCCATGGGAAGCAGCCTGGGTCTGTATGCTTTTCTAAAAAACCATATTCAGCAAGTTCAGGTAATTACGCCCACCGATTATGCAGATTTTTTAAATTGGTTGCCCGGAAATGAAACTGTACTTATCTATGAAGAGGATGAAGCGCAGTGCAAAGCCATTACCGAAGAGGCGGATGTAATTTTTTGCCTTGATTTTAACCGCCTTTCCCGCATCAACGAATACGGCGAGGTAGTGCGAAATGCGCGTGCTGAAAAGGTAATGATAGACCACCACCTGGAGCCGGAGCATTTTCAGCAATATGCCCTTTGGGATCCCAAAAGCAGCAGCACTGCAGAGTTGGTTTTTCACCTTATTAAACACTATTTTGGACTGGAAAACGTATCCCGCGACTGTGCCACATGCCTGTATACAGGATTGATGACAGATACAGGCAACTTTCAGTATAGCAATACCAACAGCCTCACCCACCTCATCGCTGCAGATTTGCTGGAACAGGGGGCTGACCACGTAGGCATACACGAGCGTATTTATGATGTGTTTACCCCAAACCGCACAAAATTGTTTGGATACTGCATGCTGCACAAACTGGAAGTGTTGCCCGAACTACGCACAGCGCTGATTTATCTGACCAAAGAAGAACTTGAGCAGTACGATGTAAAAACAGGCGACACGGAAGGTTTGGTAAACCTGGGTCTCGGACTGAAGGGTATTGTGCTAAGCGTATTGATCATTGACCGATCCAAAATGGTGAAAATGAGTTTCCGAAGCAAGGGTGATTTTGCGGTTAATGAATATGCCGCCAAATATTTCAATGGCGGTGGGCACAGGAATGCTTCCGGAGGTGCCAGTGATGAGCCATTGGAAAAAGTGGTACAAAAATTCCGCGATACGATAAAAGAATATAAAGAAGCGTTACAAGCAATATGAATTTTATAAAAAAACATTGGCTTACCCTATCCTTGGTGCTTTTAATTCTGGCATCACTGGCTTTTTTTCTTCGTAAACCCCTTGGCATTTGGCTGGGAGGCTGGGAAAAAACAACCCGCGGCGGTTATTTCAGGGTGGTGGAAGGTAAAAAATGGGATAAAATGCCCGGAGCCGGATATCATATTGTTTTTCAGTATGTACTTGCCGGACCTGCAGGAGATACACTTGTAAACCTGGCCAAACCCGGCGTGGAGCAGCATATGATGTATCCTGTGGAGCCCCGCAACGAACTGGAGGATGCGATGCAGAACGGTGCTCCCGGCTCAGTGGTAGAAGTGTTGATTCCCACCGATTCGTTAAAACAGCGAATTAGCGGCAATTTGCAGATTATGAATTTGCCTTCAGGCGAAAACGCGAAATTTATTATCCGTATCATCAAAGTTTTGAACGACGCACAGTATGCCGGCTATCAGAATCAGCGGTTTATGGACCGATTGCAGAAAGAAAACAAGGCAATTGATGCATTTGCAGCCAAATCAAAAAACCCCTGGGTGCTTGATTCCACGAAGTTTATCAAGTATTTTATTGAATCAAAAACAAGTGCCCCCAGACTAACGGAAGGTAAAACCGTAAGTTTTCATGCCGAGGTGGCGACGTTAGACGGCCAATTGCTAATAAATTCAGCCCCAACAGGCAAAAAACACCTGATGGAAATAGGCAAAAACACTTACAACTTAGCGGCTTTTGATCAGATATTACAATATATGGCCGAAGGAGAAACCGGTGTTTTTCTGGTAACCAGCGACTATGGATATGGGGATCAGGGCTACATGAATCGGGTGAAGCCTTACACACCGTTGATAATAAAAATAACCGACCTTACAGAATCAAAACCATGAGCAAGAATCTCATTATTACGGGCGGTGCCGGATTCATAGGAAGCCACGTAGTGCGTCTGTTTGTTAACCAATATTCTGAATACAACATCATCAACCTGGATGCACTTACCTATGCCGGCAACCTGGAGAACCTTAAGGATGTTTCCGGAAAATCGAACTACCGATTTGAAAAGGCGGACATCCGCGATGCGGAAGCCATTCAGGCACTTTTTGAAAAGTATAAACCATTTGGGGTTGTGCATTTGGCAGCTGAAAGCCACGTGGACCGCAGCATAAGTAATCCCATAGATTTTGTGATGACCAATGTAGTGGGAACGGTTAACCTGCTGAATGCGTTCAGACAGCATGGAGACATGCAAAACGGGAGATTCTACCATGTGAGCACCGACGAAGTTTACGGAACCCTCGGTGATGAAGGAAAATTTACAGAAGCCACACCTTACAGCCCCAATAGCCCATACAGCGCCAGCAAGGCGGGCAGCGACCATTTTGTGCGCGCATATCACGAAACCTATAAAATGCCGGTGGTCATAAGCAATTGCAGCAACAATTACGGCAGCCATCATTTTCCGGAAAAACTTATTCCGTTGATGATTAACAACATCCGACATAATAAGCCCCTGCCCGTTTATGGCAAAGGGGAAAATGTGCGCGACTGGCTGTATGTGGAAGACCATGCCCGGGCCATTGATGTAATATTTCACAGTGGCCGAATCGGAGAAACCTACAACATTGGCGGAAATAACGAATGGAAAAACATTGATCTTGTGAAAACCCTATGCAGCATCATGGACCGAAAACTGGGGCGGGCTGTGGGGGAAAGCGAAAAACTGATTACCTATGTTACCGACCGTGCCGGTCATGATTTTCGCTATGCGATAGACGCCTCAAAACTCATGAATGAATTGGGCTGGGCACCCAGTGTGGCGTTTGCGGAAGGCTTTGAAAAAACCATAGATTGGTATTTGGCGAATCAGGAGTGGTTAGACCATGTAACCAGTGGGGCTTATCAGCAGTATTACAAACAACATTATTCTTAGGCTACGGTTAAGCGGGGCCGTGGCTTTGTATATGCCGGTTTCTGGGTTTATCGGGGGTGATGGTCAAATGGTTTATTTGTTCAATACGGGAAGTGTGTGATCAATGAAATCTGGCAAGGGGCGAAATAGCGCAAACCCCGAAGGGGTGACATTA
>RGEC01000088.1 GCA_009918425.1 Bacteroidota bacterium | reverse complement strand
AAAAGAACCTCCGGCGAGAGAACTGCGGTACTGACGGTATTGATCCACATAATCGTTGCCATTCCCATCGTTGTACAAAACCGGATTGCTTATTATCAAATAATCACCCTGATTGGCGCGGCAGTGAGCCTGATGAACATAATGTTGGTTTCTGTTACCGAACGAACCCGTGAAATTGGTGTAAGGAAAGCCCTTGGGGCCTCATCTTCTGTTATACGCAATCAGTTTTTAACTGAAGCTGTGGTGATTTGTCAGCTGGGCGGACTGGGTGGTATTGTACTCGGAATTTTGCTTGGTAACCTGGTTGGATTTGGGCTGGGTACAGGATTTATAATTCCTTGGAAATGGATGCTTATGTCGGTTATAGTATGCATGATAGTGGGATTGGTAGCCGGCATTTATCCAGCCACCCGTGCTTCAAAACTCAATCCCATAGACGCACTGCGGTTTGAATAATGGATCTGAATCCTGATTATAGCAGTTGGCTGGAATGGTGCAATCAAAAAAATAATTGCGAGATTCGCTATCTTGATAACAGATGTGAGGTAAAAGTAATTGTTTCGCCTATCTTATCTATAGATACGGTAGAACATAAAATCAGTGTAGCAGGGAAAATAATCCCTTTGCGAAACGTGCTGTCTATACAGCCATTAACTTCCTGAATTTATACAAACGGAAGCTTGCAAACCTCACCTTTCAGCAGTTTGCCCCGAACCTCAATATAGATTTTGCTTCCGGAAGCAGAAAGTGCCGATGGTACGTAGGCAAGCCCTATAGCCTCATTAAGTGTGGGTGACATGGTACCGCTGGTAACTTCACCAATATGCGTTCCACTCTCATCACAAACGGGGTAATGCTGGCGGGGAATACCTTTATCAATGAGTTTGAAGCCTACAAGTTTTTTTGCAGGTTTGTTGTCTTTCAACTGTTTGTGATACTCGCTGTTTACAAATGGATGGTTGAATTTGGTAATCCAGCCCAATCCGGCTTCAATAGGTGATGTGCTGTCGTCGATATCATTTCCATAAAGGCAGAAACCTTTTTCAAGACGGAGCGTATCCCTGGCTCCAAGGCCTATAGGCTTGATTCCGGCATCGGCTCCTGCAGTGAAAATGGCATCCCACATGGCTTTTGCATCCGCATTTTTTACATAAATTTCAAAACCACCGGCACCGGTATAGCCTGTGTTGCTGATAATTACGTCTTTTAGCCCTGCCATTTCGCCAATGGTGAAATGGTAATAAGGAATTTCTGACAGGTTTACGGATGTAAGTTTTTGCAGTGTGGCTGTTGCTTTTGGACCCTGAACAGCAAGCAGGCTGTAGGCATCGCTGTGGTTGCTGAGGGCGGCACCAAATTTTTCGTTGTGTTTGGAAATCCAGGCAAAATCTTTGTCAATGTTACCTGCGTTCACCACAAGCAGGTATTTTTCTGCATTAACCCTGTATACAAGCAGATCGTCTACAATTCCGCCGTTCTCATTGGGCAAACAGGAATACTGAACTCGGCCATCTGTAAGAGTGGAAACATCATTACTTGTCACATATTCAACCAAATCATAAGCCTTTGGGCCTTCTACATAAAATTCGCCCATGTGGCTTACGTCAAAAACCCCAACATCATTGCGTACGGTATGGTGTTCCTGTATGAGGTTGGTATACAAAACAGGCATATTGAAGCCTGCAAATGGCACCATCTTGGCTCCCAGGGAAATATGAAGATCTGAGAGGGCAGTGCTTTTTAGATTCGCTGATTCGGTTGACATAAGCTGCAAAATTAAGGGATTAAAGCAATTGCTGTTGTCTTTTGCTGATAGTAATTACAGATTTACCGAATCCACAACGGAAACGTGACATCTACATCTGTTTCACCGGGACTGCAAGTCCCATCCTTTGTCTTCGGCTGGTGCTTGAGTGCAATTCTGATAATGCCGGTAGTCTTTTTCTTGACTTTCCATTCTGCAGACAAGCCAATAGGATAGGTGCCATCGCTGTCTTTATAGATGATTTCCATCACATCTGCTGCCGGACCTGTGAAGCAAACAAAATGTTCGCCGCCTTCATTTTTGATTTCGGTGGTTATATCATTGTCACCATTGAAAAACTGAAGTTCAGCGTTGTAATTAATTCCACTATCACATGCGATGGTGTCTGCCTGTTTAGGGGCATTTCCGCCAATGCCGTCCGGGTCACTCCAAATAAATGTTTTGGCAGAACCTGCCGTGGTTGGGGTCAACGTAAGTTTAATAGTGGTGATGAGTTCGCCCTCTTCGTGTTTGTGGCAGGAAGTTAGATGTAATAAAACAGCCGTAAGCGTTGCGATTCCAATGAAAAAATTTGTTTTTCTCATGATTTTTCCTTATATTGATTAGATATGTTTTTTGTGATGGTGATGAATAGGTTTGATCAGAATTAACCTTACGTTGCGCCCCGGCATATCCATAAAATACCTAAATCGATCCATGTAACTGCGGTAATTATGGTTTAATAGGTTGTTGATTTCAAAGTTAATCCGCCAGCGAGAATGATGTTCATCCTTTAGTGTTTTAAGGGCAAAATGCCACAAATGATAAGCGGGAGGAGGCGGTAGGAAATCACTTCCAGGTATGTATTGGTCTTGCCGGGCTACAAACTCATGTAGGAATTGCAGTGAAAGTTTTTTGTATTGCCAGGTAAAAACATTCTGATTTCTGAATGGAGGCAAAAATGCAGGATACCTTTTCTGCTGGATGTATTTCCCATTTACGTACATCAATCCGGTTTTAATTTCAATATTCTTTACCGGTGAAAATCTCAATTGCATATCACCTCCGTAATACCGTGCATCGCCCTGCTTGTATTCAAAACCCGGAAAAGCTCCTCGCACAGTTAGTACCGGATCCTTCATGGGTGTGAGGTTGATAAAACCGGGCATGTAATTGAAGAATGGGGATAAATAGACGGCAATACGCTTGTTTAGGCTGAATTCCCATTCCAGTTCAGCCCTGTAACTTTTTTCAGTTTCAAGTTCACGGTTTCCCTGCTCAAAAGAGGCGGCACCGTGGTGCACGCCTGATGAATAGAGCTCATTGACCCACGGAGCACGCCACATGCGTGACAAATGCCATTGCAGCAAATGTTTTTCTGTCTGAATCAATCCGGTGTATGTTGCACTGTAATTGATAAAGAACCTGGACTGCTGCTTCCATAGACCATTAATCCGCTCCCGGGCAGCGATTTGTTTTTCATCCAGCCGAAGGCTGAATGTATGGGCAACCTTTTTACCATGTTTATGCAGAATTCCGTAAGTTCCATTGCTCCATCCCTGAAAATCAGGCAGGAAATAAAAACCACCAAACCGGTGCAAATAGCCTGTAGTCTGATTACCCCACTCCCCATGTGCATTTTCGTTTATTTTAATTACTTGCCTAAAAATTACCGAAGGGGAAAACAGTATAAGGTCCAGCTGGGGAAAGCGATTTGCACTGTTTCGGTGGAAGTCAAACTCCCTCCGCTGGTCATATTGCAGGGCATAATACCACTCTTTTCTGCCGCGTTGATTTGCCGTGATTACAGAACCCTGCAATGTTGCGTGAAGTGCAACCTGTCTGGGCTGTTCTATTCGGTATGAAAATTGATTGTCTGTGTCCGGATTGGTTCGGCTGATTGCCTTAAGTAAGTCTTCTACATTCCCTGTGCGGGTGCCTCTGAAGATGCCGCTTTCAAAACGGTAAAATTCCCCATCCATTCTGGTTTCTCTGCCGTTGCCTGTTTTTGCGTATCCTCCTGACAGTGATGTTTCAGACAAAGCTGTATTTTCCAGCCATACATCTGGGGTGCGGTAATTCCCCGACCTTCTGTGCGCGGCATTCCCATAAATAATGGGTGCCATACTGTCTGCTTTCTGTATAAAACGGGCCGCGTAGCCCGCCTGGTGTCCGTTGCTGTTGTATGATACTATCTGGTCAAGGTTTTGCTCGCCTTCATGCGCCTTGGGATTCCTTTGCAGGCGCAGTGCTCCGCCAATGGCATCATGCCCAAACTTTAGCACAGAAGCGTCTTTCACCCATTCAATTTCATCAAAACCCCTTGCGTCGGCTTCCGGGTTATGGTCATTTCCCCATGACTGTCCCTCAAGCCTGAATTGCTGGCTGATGATGGGAAGTCTTAATCCAAACATTCCATGCGCCATAGGCTTGCTTTGATTTCGGCCGCCCTGCAGGGTTTGAATGCCGGGTAACGCTGTACTGATGGTGCTAAGGTCACGGTCATTTTGTTGCAAAATACCTTCCCCATTCAAGGTCATGGCTCCCGACTTTTCTTTTCTGGCATGAATGGTTATGGTGTCTGACCATTCCGAAACTGTAGGCAGAAAAATCAATATTTGAGTATCGCCTCGTAAAAATAAATCGGCGTGCAGGTGCTGAAAACCGGGTTTGTCAATTTCAATAAGTACCGGTCCGGTGCAAACGCCAACAAGGACAAAACGGCCTTCTGCGTCAGATTGAGAGTGTATATGACCTGCCTCTATGAATGCTTCAGCCCCGCGCACAGGAAGACTGTCGTGAACATTCAGAATTTGTCCCCGAACCACTGCATTGCATTTTTTCTGAGCCGCCAGCGACCCAAAAACAAGCAGGAAAATAAATCCCAGCGCGATATGTTTCATGTGTTGCCTGTTTTTGATGCTTTTCATGGGCGAAGCATCAGCACCCTGTTAGTTTATTAACAGGGACTTACAGGCGGAGCTTTATTTTGAGCAAGCCCGGTAGTTATGAAAGGAAGGGTAAGGTTTTGTAACGCATGGCAGATACCGACGTAAAAAATGGCAGCAGGAATTTGGGTTTCCGCAATTTCTTCAGTTAGCAATGCCGGATAATCGCAAATATCACAATCATTATGCAGGGCACTTTCTGTGTGATTGGGGAATAATAATTCACCGCTGTGACAATCGTGCAGCCACGATTTTGGGGTTTGCACCAGCAAGGTGCAGAGTATAAAAAACAGGGCAATATGCCTGCGCAGTTTCAACATTAGGCCATTGCCTGCAGCATGTTGGTCATTTCCCGGATTTCATCCCGGTTGTAGGTATTTTCCGATTTGATGGCCAGTGAAATCAGATAGGTAAAATTCTCTTCGGTGGTTTCACCATCTTCAAGATAATTCAGATCAAAACCTTCATTGGCTTCCAGATGCTGCCAGCAAAGTCGCAGTGCGCGGGTAAGCAAGGGATCTTCCTCTTTTAGTGCATATTCTCTGGCTTGTTGCAATAATGGGATGAGTTTATCGGGCTGAATACCGTTTTTTTCTACCTGTTTCTGAATTTTTTCAAGGATTGTATTGGCTTCCGCGGTGCGCATGTCTTATGTGAATTGAACTGCAAATATAATAAAGGTATGGTAATGTTATCCTCTCTTTATACTCGGACTCATTTTAAGGTTGTATTTTCCGCTAACCAGCCATACACCAATGATAATCATGAGTGCATACATAGCCTTCTCCGGTGTTAGTTGATCTCTTCCAAGCAACATTGCGATTACCGTGGCAAGTAAGGGTTGCAGATAAATATAAATGCCCACCAGTGAACCCGAGGCATGCTTGATGCCATATGTGTTCAACAAATACACCAGAAAACTGGTGAAGAACAATATATAGCCAATTTTTAACCATATATCGCCGGGTATGGCAGTGAATTGAGTATTCCAAAGCGGAATGGCGCCGAGCGGAGCTATGTATATCAGTCCCATGCCGAACATAACACGGTTTACGGTAATGGCGTGGTATTTATTGGCAAGTTTTTTGGCCAAAACCAGGTAAATGGCATAAAACAGGGCGTTTACCGAAACCCAAATGTCACCTTCCAGGGTTTCGCTGCTGAATTGTGCTCCTTTGCCCCACATGAGTAGAAACGCACCCAGTGCGCCAATACTGATACCTGCAGTCATGCTAATCGAAGGCGTCTTTTTTTGAACCCAGTGTTCAATAATGGCCACAAATAGGGGAGTAACCAGCATTAAAACGGCGCCATTGATGGGTTTGGTCATGCTAAGCCCCTTAAAAAACATAAACATGTTGGCCGCAGTGCCGAAGAAAGCACAAAGAGCAAAACGCTTCCAATCGTTGCGCCAGTCTATAGCTTTATCCGTTATAAATAAGGAACAAATACTAAAAAGTGTAAATGCGGTGAGAATGCGTAACCATACAAAACCCTCAGCGCTGATGTATGATGGCATAATTTCACCGGCCCACGAAAACAAAATGGCGTATAGCAAAGAAACGAGAAACAAAGCGCTGTGAACTCTCAAGTCCAGCCCCGCTTTCTTTTGATATTTTCATATGCTTTTTGCACCGACAAAAACTTTTCTTCAGCCGCCTTTTTCTCGCTGTCGGTGAGCCCCAGCAATCGGTCGGGATGAAAACGCATGGCCATTTTACGGTAGGCTTTTTTCACTTCATCTTCACCGGCATCGGTTGCCACGTCCAGAATTTTGTAGTCTGAATCCGGGGAGGTAACAAACATGGCTCTCAAAGACAGAAAGTCTGGCGTAGTTATGCCCATTTGTGTGGCAATATGCTGAAGCAGCTGAAGTTCCGATGGATTGATTTCAGAATCCGCCCTGGATATTCGAAATAAAACATGCAACAGCTCCAGGCGCTGGCTGTAGGCCATTTCGCTGCGTATTTGCCGGCATACGAATGTAACGTCCTGCTTTTCCTTTAGCATTTCACGCAAAATCAGCAGGAGATGAGATGCTCTTTGTTCGCCGTAGGTTCTTACGAGCATGCGTTTTACCAGGTCCAGTTCACTTCGCATGGCAGAACCATCCGCATTCATTACTGCGGCAATTAAAATTAGCAGGTGGCGGGTAAAGTCGGTTGGAGGCGCCTCTCTGTATGGCTGACGGTTTTCATTCGCTCCGCCATCGCTTCCTGCATATTCAATATACATGCCTATTAAAAAACCAACTATGGCTCCAATAGGGCCCCCTGAAATAAGACCAATTATAGCTCCAATAATGGCGATGGAAATTTTCAAGTCGTCGCTTTATTATATACCCGGAGCAATGTCGTTTAAGGTTTTCATGCGGCTGTTCATGATAGCACCCTGAATAACCCATAGTTCTTTTTTGCCTGCAACCTGCACCCAGTATGTGTCGGTTTCAAAATTGGGGACACTGCCATCCCGACGATCGAGAGCATAGGTTTCGGCACCGGTTTTCATTCTATACATGCGTATTCCTTGCTTATTGCCATTTATATCGGTAATCTCCAGTGAAAAGAAATGGCCGTTTTTGATGACACTGTCGCGTAATGCAGGTTTTCGATTGATTCCGGCGGTTTCCCCATATTCGCGGGCAATATTCTGAAATCTTTCCAGAAAAGCCAGCAATTTGGTACTGTTCACATTTTTGATAATGGTACCGCTCACATTCTTCAGTAACAAGGCATTGTTTTCTCTGCTGATACTGAAACCTTTTTCAGGAGTTTCGGGCCATAAGAGTTCAACTTTTCGGATTTGTTCTGAAGGTACATCCAAAATAACCGGGGAGCGCCATGCATCAAAATCCAGGGTAAAATAGGGTGTCAGGTATCCCTTAAATCCGGCAATCTCTATAATGCAGGGGCGTTCCATATCCGGATGATACATGTAGGTAGCTTCCTGATTGGGTGTTGGGTTTCCGGCATACATGGTTTTTACTTCCGAATTGCCTTGATAGAAAACGGCTTTTACGCCATTCATCGCTATGTCGCTTGTTACGGGTGCCTTTTCAGCGTCCGAGACTGGGGATTTAACCCTGGCTTTTTTCAGCGCCCAGTAAAGAAGTTCACGGATACTGTGAGTATCTGCAGGTTCAGTAAGTTTGTCGTTTTTAACAAACCATTTTTCATTTTCTCTATATAATATAATGTAGTTGAGTTTTTTATTGTTCGGCGACAGCAGTATTTTGTCGATTTTCTCTGGGCTCTCAATACAGAATATCTCAGGATCCAGAGAGTGGGTTTGGTTTATGTTTTTCTTGAGCAGTAAAAAAACAAGGATGAGAGCGGCTATGGAAGCAACAAGAATAAGAATTCGTTTCATGGAAACTGCAAAGTTAGGCATGAAATTGTAAGGGATGGGGTAAGGTGAGTTTTGAGAATTCAAAAAAAAGGACTATTTTTGCAGTCCTTTTTACGGCCCATGCCTATGGAGCCGCGTTCTTTAACATGCCACCTTAGCTCAGCTGGTAGAGCAACTGACTTGTAATCAGTAGGTCGTTGGTTCGATCCCGACAGGTGGCTCAAAGTATTTGCTGGCATAACTCAGGGGAAATACCAGAGTGGCCAAATGGGGCAGACTGTAAATCTGCTGTCTTACGACTTCGGAGGTTCGAATCCTTCTTTCCCCACTAAACACCAGCAAATGCTATGCGGGAGTAGCTCAGTTGGTAGAGCGACAGCCTTCCAAGCTGTAGGTCGCGGGTTCGAGCCTCGTCTCCCGCTCCGGTTGAAGCAAGCCGGGGCACTGATTTGCTTCAAAACGGTATTCTCCGGAATGCCGGGTTCCGCAAGGTACCAAAAGCCGATGTAGCTCAGGGGTAGAGCACTTCCTTGGTAAGGAAGAGGTCATGGGTTCAAATCCCATCATTG
>RGEC01000087.1 GCA_009918425.1 Bacteroidota bacterium | reverse complement strand
TTATCTTTCAGTAAGTAAAATGTTTGCAGGCCACAGCGATGGTGAGGCCTCTGTGAAACGTTTTTTGCAGAACAATCCGGGATCCCACAAAACACATATGGCCAATCTTGCCATGGGTGATTATTATTACCTGAAACAAAAATATTCCACGGCTTTATCATATTATAAAAATGTGGATCATTCGGCCATATCAAAGGATATTGCAGATCGCTATTACTTCAGGAAAGGCTATTGTCAGGTAAGTACCAAGAAATACAAGGACGCTGCTGAGACGCTGGCTCCTTTAACCAAAAGGGAAAACGAATACAAAACACTGGCCTTGTATTATTATGCATATTGCGCGTACTACAACGGTCAGTTTGCCGATGCCCTTGCAGCATTTCATTCTATTGAAGATGATGGTCCTAAGGCTGTTAAACTTTATATAGCCCAGATTTATTATTTGCAAAATCAGTATGAAAAAGCTTTGTTGTCTGCCGATAAAATAAAAGGCGGCGTGCCTGTGGGAAGGGTAAGTTTTTTAAAAGGGAAATGCTATTATCGCCTTGGTCGTTATGCGCAGGCCGCAGATGCATATAATGCAAGCGGAATGACACTCGATAGTCTTGACAGAAATGAGGTATATGAATTTGGTTTTGCCAACTACAAAGCGGAGCAGTGCACCAAGGCAGTGGAATGGCTTAAGGAAATTGCCTATCTTGGTGATAGCATTGCTCAATATGCCAGTTATCATCTTGGTGAATGTTACCTTAAGCTGAAAAGTAAGCGTGATGCCATGAATGCCTTTGCCGAGGCTTATCGCACAAATTTTGATAAGACTGTGGCACAGGATGCCCTTCTGAATCAGGCCAAAATAGCCACTGAACTGGGCGAGAGCAATGCGGCCTCGCTTTTGCAGAAATACATAGCATCATATGGAAATTCAGTAAAAACCAAAGAGGCTAAAAAACTCCTTGCAGGTTTGCTTCTGAATACAGACAACTACCGCGATGCAGCTGCTGTACTGGAAAGTATTCAGGATCCAGATCCGCAAACGGAGGAAGCGTTTCAGCGCGTGAGTCTGGCCCGTGGCATGGAACTTTTCAAGAACAGAAACTGGGACGAAGCCATAGCCATGTTCGATAAGTGTATGGATAAAAAGACAAATGCAAATCTGGTAGGACAGGCTGCCTTATGGAAGGCTGAAGCCTTGACTATGAAAGGAGAATACATTATGGCCTCCGGATTATATCAGCGCTTTCTGGATGCACCGGAAGTCAGCAGTCTGGATGTTTATCCCTTTGCCTTTTATGGATTGGGTTACAGTAAATATAAGGAACAGAATTATGGGGATGCCATTCCATATTTTGAAAAATTTATCAAATCAGCCACCAGGGGACGTTATGATGAGAGAATATACAACGATGCTCAGTTGCGCCTTGGTGATTGCAATTTTGCACAGGCTGCAGGTTTGGGAAAGGAAGCCAATAAACAGAAGCAAAAGCACATGGATGATGCCATAACTGCCTACGCTTATGTGACCGGGAAAAAAGGCGCTGACGCAGATTATGCTTTATTTCAAACGGGTATGATATATGGTTTGCAGGGACAAATGTTCCAGTTGTCTGGTATGCGTGAGAAGAAAATAGCCGCCATGAAACGCCTCATGAACGAATTCGCCAAAAGCCGCTTTCTGCCCGATGCCTGCTTTGAACTGGGTTCCGAATACTGGGCTGCAGGCAGTACGCAGGAGGCAGAGCGCTATTTTTCGACCTTGGTGGATGATTATAAAACCCATCCGCTGGTAATGCGTTCCCTGTTGAATTTGGGTCGTATATATAATAATAATGGTCAAAGTAATAAAGCCATAGACATGTATACCCGCCTGTATGATCAGTTTCCCGGAACACAGGAGGCAAAAACAGCCTCTGAAAATATTAAAAGGATTTACACAGATCAGGGCAAAGCCTCTGAATATGTGAACTGGACAAAAAACAGAGGCGGGATGTCAGCTTCTGAAAAGGATAGTCTGATGTATTTTACTGCCTTTAATCTGTATGAACGTGATAAGTATAATGAGGCTATAGATGCTTTTCAGCAATATATGACTGAGATAAGCAGAGGATTCTTTAAGGTTGCAGCCAATTATTATAAAGGGGTATGCCACGAAGAGTTGAAACAAAACAGCCAGGCATTGCCACATTACAAAATTGCGGCTGAGTCTAATGGTTTTGAATTTCAGGAGGATGCTTTGTTGAGCGTGCTTGAAATTTTGGGGAATAGTGCTTCATGCAGCGAAATAATGCCGTATCTGGCCCGACTCGAAGAGATTACCAAAGACAAGAGTAAAAGACACCAGGCCTGGAAAAATATGCTTAAATGCTATGAACAGGAAAATAAAATGGCAGATGGAAGGGCGTTGGCCGAGAAAATAGGAACTGAGCTTAGCAGCCCCGATGATTTAAAGGCAGAGGCACTTGTTTTTATTGGCAAGGCAGATATGCAGGAGAGAAAGTGGTCTAATGCACTTGACCGATTTAAAGAAGCCTATACCAAGTATAACAATAAATATGCTGCTGAAGCCAAATACCGTGAGGCTACCCTTTATTTTGCCACCGACAGCGTAGAACTCACAAAAGAGTCTTGCTTCGGTGTGCTTGAAAAATTTGATAGCTATGATTATTGGGTGGGAAAAGCCATGTTATTGCTTGGAGATGCTTACCTGAAATCGAAAGATGAATTCAGTGCAAAAGCTTCCTGGAATAACGTAGTTGAAAACTTTGAAATCCCGGAACTTGTGAATGAGGCCAAAGCAAAATTAGCCCGGCTACGCGACAAGCAAACAAGGCAAGGGGATGAGTAAATCCCGGTAAAGGTTTAAATATTAATCAGATCTTTGTATTCTGCCGCCTCGCTTGCGCAGAATTTCAGGCTCATGCAGCCTGTTTAATAAGGCAATTGATGATGGTATTATTTGTAATACTTTTTCCTCCTATTTGCAGTGGCAGAGAATAGGTTCCTTGATTGCTTTTTCTTTAATCGGATATAAAACACTTCGTTTTTGGTGTTAGCGGTGCGAATATCAGTTTAGGGTATTGCAAAGAAAAAGCCCTTCTTGTATTAGAAGGGCTTTCAACCGAATGATAATGGCTAATTATTTTAAATCAAGTGTTTCACTGCCGATTTTGAAACCGTCGCAGTAAAGTTCAATGGTGTATTTCCCCTTTTTTAAATCCCTCGCAGGGCGCCATTTGGTAGCCGGAACGCTCTTGCTTTCCTGATCATAAGCTACACTGAATTTGTAGGTGTATTTGCTTTCCTTATTTTCAAATTCAAAGGTGCCGCCTTCATTTCCGGGATTGGTTAACGTAACACCCTCAGGTCCGGTTACCTTCACATAAATAACTTTATCGCCCGGCTCAGCTACGTTGTTTTCAGCCAGTGTGAATGAGGTCCTGAATGCCTCAACCTCTTTGGCTTTGGATGTTGTGGCTTCTTTCCCTGTTATCCAGCGTTTTTTAAGAGCTTCAACACGGATATTACCGGCCTGGAGTCGCTGCGCAATATTCTTATACTTTTTCTTTTCTGCTGTTAACTGCTTGTTTTCTTCCTGCACCGCCTCTTTTTCTTTATTGAGTTGGTTGTTAACCTCTTTAAGTTCTTCGTTTTCTTTTTGCAGCCTATCAAGTTGAGCAGAAAGCTCTCCGATTTTTAATTTCAATTCTGATATTTCAGCATCACTCGCATTTTTATTATTTCTAAGCTTTGTGACCAATGCCGCTATCTCATTCTTTTTACTGAGAAGTTCTGTATTTAGCTCTTTATTGTTGTTTACCAGTGCGGCACTGTCTCTTCTGAATTTTTCAAGTAAAAATTCTGCCTCTTCTAGCGCAACTGTTTTCTCTTTAAGGTTGTTGCTTGTGATTTCAAGTTTCTTTTCCACACTTTCTTTTTCATTCCCACCTTTCTGCCACATGTAAAAAAGTCCGGCGTTCAAGGCAAGCAAGATGCCAATAATGGTGTACAACAGCGCTTTGCTGTTTCGGTTTTTCTGATCGGCCTGGTTTGTGGACGGTGTTTCCATGGTTTAAGTTTTTAACGTTTTGTGCAAATGTAAAATTACTACTTTTCTTTTAAATATAAAATATTTGCAGCTGTCCAATTCAATGGAAATAATCAAGGAGCCTATTCCCGGGTTGTGGTTGCTCAAACCCAAGGTTTTTGCTGACCACAGGGGGCATTTTTACGAAAGCTACCGAGCGGACTTTTTCAAACAGAAAGGCCTGAATATTGATTTTGTGCAAGACAATCAGAGTCTGTCAAACAAAGGGATCGTGCGCGGACTGCACTTTCAGTCGCCTCCGCATGCCCAGGACAAACTGGTGCGTGTGGTAGCAGGCGCCGTGCTGGATGTGGCTGTAGATATTCGCAAGGATTCTCCCACATACGGAAAATCTTTTGCCGTGGAACTGACCGCTGATAACTTTTTGATGATGTTCATTCCAAAAGGGTTTGCACATGGCTTTGCCACCTTGACGGATAATACCATTTTTCAATATAAGTGCAGTGATTATTACGCTCCTGCTGCAGAAGGAGGTGTTTTATGGAACAGCCCCACTTTACAAATAGACTGGGGCATAGATAATCCTATACTTTCTGATAAAGATACCAAGCACCCTGATTTCAGCGAATTTGTTTCACCGTTTTAATGGGTTTGCCAAAATAAGATCAACCCAGGTGCCATCTGAACCGGTTTTGACAAAACCATTTTTTAAAAGTATATGCATCGAAATGTTGTTGTTTACATGCACCTGCGCCAAAACCTGCTGAAGATTCAGGTATTCAAAGCCCCATGTTAAACAGGTTTTTACGGCCACTGAAGCAATACCCATGCGTCTGAATCCTGGATGCATCCGGTAGCTGATGTCAATCTGACTATTTAAGTCTTTTCTCACCCTTAGACCGCAAATGCCCGCTATTTTGCCACTTACATTATGTTCAATTGCCCATAATCCAAAGCCATGTCTTTGGTAATGCGGATAATAATTTAGCCATGATGTAATATCCTCAAGGGTTTGTTGCCTCAATAGTCTTGTGTAAAGTTGTGTGTCCCTGTCGCTGTTTATTTCATAAATACAGATTGCATCGCCCGAGTTCATTTGGCGAAAACGGCAACCGGTATATGGTGGCAACTCGGGAATATTCATGGTTAATGCAATGTTAGGGATTGCTGCTTAAGTTTGCAATATGCAGCAAATTACCCTTTCTGAGGCACAACAACAGGTGGACACATGGATTAAAACAGTGGGCGTGCGCTACTTTTCAGAGTTGACCAATATGGCCATACTTACCGAAGAAGTGGGCGAACTTGCCCGAATTATGGCGCGCACCTACGGCGATCAGAGTTTTAAAAAATCAGACATAGGAAAAAACCTGTCAGATGAAATGGCAGATATTCTATGGGTGCTCATTTGTCTGGCCAACCAGACCGGAGTAAACCTGACAGAAGCATTTGTTCAGAACTTACAAAAAAAGAACCTTCGGGATGCGGATAGGCATAAAAACAATCCAAAATTGAACGGTTAAGCAAGCCAAACGACATAAACCCTTTGTTTAACGACAAGCAGTCAAACATTCCACACGGCTAATCGTTATCTTTGTATTCATTTTGGAAAACAACGATCTGAGCGCTCGCAAAACCGACCATATTCAGCTGGCTTTTGAGGCACAGTCAGAAGGTTTGGATGAGCGTTTTTACTATGAGCCCATGTTGCATGCGCATCCCGAACAGGGTGTAATACCTGCATTGCAGTTGTCGGGTAAAACCCTAAAAGCACCGCTATGGATAAGCAGTATGACCGGCGGAGCTCAGATGGCCGGAAATATTAACCGCAATCTTGCTTTGGCCTGCAAGAATTTTGGCCTGGGCATGGGACTTGGGAGCTGTCGATCTTTACTGGAAAGTAACGATTACTTTCACGACTTTGCAGTTCGCAAATACATGGATGATCAGCCCTTATATGCCAACCTGGGTATTGCACAGGTAGAGGAGATGCTGGCACTGAACAGCTTTGGTAAAATCCGCGACCTGGTTCATAAGCTGGAAGCCGACGGATTGATTGTTCACGTGAATCCCTTGCAGGAATGGCTTCAGCCAGAAGGAGACCGCATTACCAGTCCACCCATTGATACCATAAAGAAACTGCTGGACTTGGCGGATTTTCCCATTATGGTTAAGGAGGTCGGACAGGGATTTGGCCCGAAAAGCCTGAAGGCGCTTGCCGAACTACCCCTCGAAGCCATTGAATTCGGGGCTTCCGGAGGCACCAATTTCAGCTTGTTGGAAAATCTGCGAAGAGGTGAATTTTTCAGAGAACAATTTGCACCGGTTGCCCAGTTGGGGCATAATGCTTATGAAATGATCGACTGGGCTAAAGAATTGTGTCAAAGCCCCCAGAATAAAGTACATACCCGCGCTTTTATTGTTTCAGGCGGTGTAAAGAATTTTCTCGACGGATATTATTTTGTTCAGTCATTGCCATGGAAAACGCTATATGCTCAGGCTTCTGCGTTTTTAAAACATGCCATGCGCAGCGAAGATGAACTGATGGAGTTTACCGAAAATCAGATTCGCGGACTGGAGCTTGCATATACTTTTCTTACTGTTAAAAAATGAAAAACATTCAGCCTGTAAAAGGATTTAGTAAACTTAGTAAAGCAGCCAAACTGGAATGGCTTGTAAATCAATACAGCCAAAGGCCTGATTTGTCTCAAAATATGCTTAGCGGCTACTGGCATAACGACACCGAAGTGCAGAAACTGCACGATGAGTTTATTGAAAATACTGTAAGCAATTATTACTTGCCCTTTGGGGTAGCCCCCAATTTTCTGATTAATGGAAAAATGTATGCGTTGCCTATGGCCATTGAGGAAAGTAGTGTTGTGGCTGCTGCAGCCAAAGCAGCTAACTTCTGGCTGGATCGCGGCGGTTTTCATACCCGAATCATCAGTACCCGAAAAATAGGCCATGTTCATTTCATTTGGGAAGGGTCGAACCCAAATCAACTGACCGATTTCTTTACTAACATCAAAAGTAAATTCTTTGATAACGCCGAGCCGCTTACCCGAAATATGGTGCTCAGGGGTGGGGGCATCAAAGATATTCAGCTTCGCGATAAAACGTCTCTTGAACCCGGCTATTATCAGCTGGAAGCAACTTTCGAAACTTGCGACAGCATGGGAGCTAATTTTATCAATTCTTGTCTTGAAAATTTCGCCAAGACCCTGCAAACGGAAATAGCTGAAGCGTCAAATCTGGCATCTCAGGAAAGGCAGGTGCAGATTGTAATGAGCATTCTCAGCAACTACACCCCCGAATGCATAGTAAGGGCTGAGGTCTCATGTCCCATCGAAGAAATAAATGAAGGCAGTGGCATTGGCAACCGAGAATTTGCCGATAAATTCTGCCGTGCCATTCGCATTGCTGAAATAGAGCCGTATCGTGCAGTAACCCATAATAAAGGCATTATGAACGGAATTGATGCAGTAGTATTGGCCACCGGAAATGATTTCAGGGCAGTTGAAGCCTGTGCCCATGCTTTTGCTTCCAGAAATGGTGGTTACCGTAGTCTCACCCATGCAGAAATTAAAGATGACCATTTTGTATTTTCTATTGAAATTCCGCTTTCGCTGGGTACAGTGGGTGGTATAACAAATCTTCACCCGATGGTGAAATTTGCCCATGAGATTCTTGGAAATCCAGGAGCAGCAGAACTGATGCAGATTGTGGCAACTGCCGGACTTGCCCAGAATTTTAGTGCCGTTCGCAGTCTTATCACCAGTGGTATTCAAAAAGGGCACATGAAAATGCACCTTCTCAACATTCTAAATCAGCTTGAAGCGACTGAAGAAGAGAAGGCCCAGATTGTAGAATATTTCAAAGACCATGTGGTGAGTTACTCAGAGGCTGTAAGGGTGTTTTGTAGTATTCGCGGAGTCGCAGCTCAATCCAGATAATCATTGAAATCCTATTTCTCCCACGGAAAAGTAATGCTGGCTGGCGAATATGCCGTTTTATACGGCGTAGAGGCACTGGCTTTGCCCGTTAAAGCAGGGCAGTGGTTGCATGTGTGGGAAATGCCTGCCAAAGGAGTCTCAAAGATGGTTTGGCAAAGCAAAGAACATGATGGTAGTGTTTGGTTTGATTGTCGGATTGATACCGATATCATGCACGTTTCAGAAACTAACGACAAAGGAATTGCCGACACGCTTTTGCAGCTGTTGTATCTGGTAAAAGAGCAGAAACCGGATTTATTCCTCCATAAAAATATTCGCATAGAAACAGAATGTGAATTTAACCGATCATTCGGGTTGGGGAGTAGCAGTACACTGGTTTGCAACCTGGCGAAATGGAGCGGTGTGAATGCTCACATTTTGCAAGAACATGCATTTGGCGGTAGTGGTTATGATATCGCAGTAGGGAATCTGGGACGTCCTTTGGTTTACTGGAGAGAAAGCAATCAGCCAAACTGGTCTGCATGGCAATTGCCTCCTGAATTAACGCGTGAGTGGTATCTGGTATTTCCGGGTCAGAAGCAAAACAGCCGTGAGTCGCTTACCGGCGTGAAATCACAACTTGATAAAATCAGCACGGATGTGGCCCTGCTGCAACAGATGAATGCTTGCATTCAG
>RGEC01000086.1 GCA_009918425.1 Bacteroidota bacterium | reverse complement strand
CTCCACCATGCTATGAAAGGTCTTTTTAAGACTATTTGGCAGAATACACTGATCAATTGTTACGGGACGATATTTCTCTACAAAGAGAAATTCGGATTCACTCATTGATATTTCCTCAGGCTTGCCTACTGTGGCTGCAAGATCAGTTGTTGTAGACGAAGATGCGCACCAGACAATATATGTGGGTATGAATATCGGCGTATTTTACATTGATACCCTCACCAAGGTTTGGGCAGAACATGCGGTGGGATTGCCGCTGGTTTCAGTAAATGAAGTGGAGATCCAAAAGTCGGGTGCCAAGTTGCGTGTGGCCACATACGGCCGCGGTGTTTGGGAAAGCGATTTGCGCAATGTCACGCTGCCTTGCCCGGCTCCGGAAACCAATTCCATGATGGTGGACGGTATAAACCATTTCAGTGCACGTGTGAGCTGGAATCCGGTGGATGAAGCGGTTACATACACTACGCAGTATAAACTGACCACCGATACCGGCTGGACTACCAAATCTGCTGCAACGGTAAATACCCGCGACACTTTTACGGGCCTTAAGGCCAATAGTGCTTATAAATGGCGGGTAAGGAGCAATTGCAATATGAATGCAGGCAGTTTTGCAGAGGGCTCATTCAATACCCTGGTGAATGGTGTTTCGGTGGTGAAAACCGGTACAAATACATTGCGCATATATCCTCAGCCGGCCGGAAATCTTGTAAATATTGCCTTCAGCATGCAAGCCCCAGGTACAGCCAGAATTACCATGTACGATATGGCCGGAAATGCAGTGCTGGGAACACGCATAAATAGTGTAAGCGGTGAAACCAAACTGCCGCTGGATGTGGCCGTGCTACCTGCGGGTCGCTATGTAATTAAAGTACAAACGGACAACATGAGCCTGACAGGTTCATGCGTTTTGGTGAAATAACGGATTAAAGGCTGCTGTAGCTTACATAGGCGCACAGCGCAAACAACACCACATTGATGACGATGTTTTTAAACTCCTTGTGTTTGTAGTGGTGTAATGCAGCAAAAACCATTGTCATACCCAGGCAGGTTGAAGATATCAGGGTAATGATGGGCAGAAAGCCGGTTAAGGTGGGAAGAATTACACCCAATGCTCCGATAAGTTCCAGAATGCCAATTAGTCTTACGGAAGTTTCGGGATATTCATTTACCCAGGTCATGCCTGCACCTGCCAATTGTTCCATGCTGCGGGTAGCTTTCATAATACCGGCCAGTCCGAAAAGGAGAGCCAGAACGATTTTTACAATTAAGAGTATCATGTTTTTTAATTTGATTGCAACATTAGAAAAATTGAGGGAGAAATAAAAATCGGTTTATACAGCCCGTATGGGGATATAAATTTCTTCTTCACTGTCCGGATGGCCGGGGATGTAGCCTTTGTGGCTGAAGATTGCGAATAATCCGCCGGGCAAAGAAAATCTTTTCCATTCAAATAAACGGAGGAGCCTACGGGTGGCAATAAGCCGGCACGATAATTAAAAAAGGAATAAAACAATGGTAAAACTTCGCCAAAATCGCCTATGATTTCAATTGTAGTAAGTTTTTATTTAGGAGAAATCCTTCCGGTATAGTTAATTATGGGCAATGGCAGGACGACCTTACAACCTATGACAAAATAAGAATGCGCATAAAATTTACCCTTATCGGCTGAACGTGGGTAATTTCTCATTGTTTTTGCCCTTGTATTGAGAACAAGTGTAAAAATTACACTTTAACAAAATGATAGAATTTACCATAGAAATATCATAAAACGACCTGCCGCTGCTACCTCCAACGGCAGCCATTGAAACAAAAAGTATTCTACGCAAAACGATTTCGGCAGGTGGAGCATTGGCTCAACTTAACACTTATAAATTTACCTAATCCAACTTTGTTTACAGACACGATTTATTTGTAAGAAGCAAAAGCTAGTTAGGAAGTAGAAAGGTAGCCCAAAACCCTTAGATATAAGAATATAGGCCACAACAAACCAGACAAAAGGTATCTAAATGGTTAATGAAACTTTTCAATCTGTGCTCTATAGTTTTCTTGAATCATTTTAATAAAAGCACTTTTATCATTTTTCATTATTACAATTTCAGGACTATCTCTCATAATTGAATTGAGTTCCCTTACATTTTCATCACTCCAGATAGATAATTCAACAATAATAGGAGTTAAAGCCAAGCCTTTTTCTGTTAATAGATATAGATTAGTCTTTTTATTGTCAGGAAGTTGTGTTTTGATTACGATACCTAATTCTTCTAGACATTTTAGCTTGGAAGAAAGGATATTAGTTGCAATAGCCTCATCGCTTTCAATAAAGTCTTTGAATGTCTTCTTATCCTCAATAAGCATTTGCTTAATGATTACCAACATCCATTTATCCCCTAAAATATCAAGGGCTGAAGTGATTGGACATTCGCATCGAAATTTATAATCCATGTTATGTGAACATTAATTATTACTGGTGAATTGCAATTAATTTACTTATTACTTGCAAATCAAAAGTTATTTTGTAATTTTGCTTGCGAAACAAAAGTAATAAAAAATCAACAGAATGGAAAATCAAGAAAAAAGCACTGACGGTATCAAAGCAGCAAAGCCAGTATACATTATGGTTCAAATGAAAGTTGCAAGCCTTGAGGAACTCATGCAACGGTATGCTCAATTTGCAATTCCTATTTTGCAAAAACATGGCGGGCAAATGATAGCGGGCACTCCTGCACCAACCGTAAAAGAAGGAGATTGGAATGGAAATTGGGCTGCAGTGCTTCAATTTCCCAGTTTGGCAGCTGCCGAAGGTTGGTATAACTCGGATGAGTATGAACCGTATAAAAAAATTCGCATTAATGAACTGCAATCTGAGGCAGGTAGGGTGGTAATTATACCAGGAATGTAATCTTAACAGAAATGAGATGATCCAAACTCCGTGAAAGCTGAGATTGATATTTATTTAAAAAATCAAAAAAAATGAAAAAAGTATTAGTGACAGGAATATCAGGATATGTAGGACAGCATTGTGCTGCCGAATTATTAAAAAAAGGCTATGCTGTTAGAGGTTCAGTCAGAAGCCTATCCAAAACTGATGAAGTAATCAATGGTATAAAAAAAGAGGTAGAACCCAATGGTAATTTGGAGTTTTGTGAACTTGACCTAATGAAAGATGATGGTTGGGAAAAAGCAATGGAAGGTTGCGATTATGTATTACACGTTGCGTCGCCTTTTGTAGTAAAAGAACCAAAAGATGAGAATGAATTAATAAAACCGGCTGTTGATGGTACACAAAGAGCCCTGAAAGCTGCCAAAAATGCCGGGGTTAAAAGGATTGTACTTACCTCATCAACAGCTGCTATGCAAGGAGGGCAATCTGGCATCATTAAAATCGATCAAAACAGTTGGACAAATGTGGATGCCAAAAATGTGACTGCCTACTTTAAAAGTAAAACGCTTGCTGAAAAAAGTGCCTGGGAATTCATAAAACATCAAACGGGTGCTTCCAAGTTGGAATTAGTAGTTGTCAACCCGGGACCTATCTACGGACCAACATTAACGGGTAATTTAGCTAATGAAGCGATGGATTTTTTCAAAAAGTTAATTAATGGAAAAGTACCGATGTTGCCTCGTGCTAATTCAGTGATGTCTGATGTGAGAGATGTTGCAACGATTCATGTTGCAGCATTAGAAAATGAAAATGCCAATGGAAAGCGGTTCATTGTCACAACAGAAAAAGTACATTCAATGCAAGAAATTGCTCAAATTTTAAAAGCAAATGGATATGATAAAGTAAGCACCAAATTGGCTCCAACCTTTTTATTAAAATTTATGGCAAAATTTAATGATGAGGCTAAGGGTATGTTGCCGTTTGTAGGAAACACAGTGCAAGCTGATATCAGTAATACGATGAATACATTTAATTGGAAACCTATGAACTTTCAGAAAACTGTTCTTGACACGGCTAAATCTGTGGAGACATCACTTAAGAAATAATTCAAAGTTTTTAGAACCAGTTTTTTTCGGCTTTTCTGCATAGACACATCCAAAACGAATTTTTACGACTAAGAGTATCATGTTTTTTAATTTGATTGCAACATTAAAAAATTGAATCAATAATAAAAATAAGGTTATATAGGCACTATTGGAATGTAGATTTCTTCTTCGCTATCTGGATGTCCGGGGACATAGTTTTTGGGCAGTTTCTCAAAATGTGGTCGGTTATCCAGCACATAGCCAGATTGTGGGAGCCATTGTGTGTAGATGTATTGAAAAATGGAAGAATCAGGGCCTTTGTGGCTGAAGACTGCGAATAATCCGCCGGGCAAAGAGAATCTTTCCCATCCCAAATCCATTTCTCCCGCATATTCAGGCTTTACCAGTGCGTGTTTTGTAAACAGGGTTGTGGGATTAAAATTTTCAAAATACAGGGAAGGATAAACAGTCACTGAAAAGAAAAAGTCTGGGTCGGCGGCGAAATGCTGTTTTTGCTGTCGTCTGAATTTACCCCATAGGGTAGGGGTCTGGTCGTTGCTTAGCGACATTTCCATAGAAATTCCCGTCAATAAGAGATTGGGTATGTCTTTTATAACCGGACTTTGCATTGTAATATATTCAGTTTTTACAGACCCTATTCCAATACGATTTTTTTAGTGAACACTAAATTGTCTTGGACAACGATTACAAAATAGAGACCGCTATTCCAATTGGGGCAATGAATATTGAGTATTTGGCGGATTTCCGGTTTTTCATTTCTGTAAAAAACCTTACCGGACATATCCATTACCATAATTTTGGTTGGGAGTGTGCGTTGAGTACTAAATTTTACACTTACAATACCATGTGTGGGATTGGGAAAAATCTCAAAAGCACTGCCGTTGTTTTGGTTTTTATCGTGCAATCTCACACTGTTGTTGCAGTATTTATTGCTGCCCAGCAACTTGTTCATTTCATTACATAAATATTGGTAATTGGTTAACTCTGTCTGGGATAGGCTGCCCTTAAGCAAATTATTGCTTTCCAATGGATCGGAGGCAATATTGTAAAATTCCTCGGCACCGTAATCAAATTTAATGAGCTTGTAATTTTTGCTTCGGATGGCCTTGCCGTCGCTGCTGTCTGTGGTTAGTTTAAATATCTCGCTGAAGGTCCAGGGGCGAATGCTATCTGTTGTGTTTTTTAGAATAGGCATAAGGCTGACAGCGTCAACGGGTTTGTTGGAGGGAATTCGGCTTCGCCAGTTGCTGTAGCCAAAATTCTCAACCATGGTAGCAAACAAATCGGCAGTATTGACCAGAGCCTGGCTAACCCTGCCGGGTTTAACAACGGATGGTCCCGCAATAATTAACGGAACATTCACGCCATAATCATAAACAGTGCCTTTGGCTTTGCTCAGATCACTTATTTGCGCTGTGCGTGCGGTATTGCCGTTGTCGCCTATGAAGATGATATCAGTGCTGTCAAATCTGTTCATACTGCGCAAGGTGTCGAACAACCTTCCAATCTCATGATCCATTGCCTGAATCATGGCTTTGAAATAGGCCTTGGGTTGTGCATTTATATTGGCCGGTGTGCCATTCAGTGAAGTGAATTTGTGCAGGCCTGCAGGTGGCAGATGCAGTGGCTCATGCGGGGCATTGAAAGCCAGCCATAAGAAAAACGGAGCCGATTTTTTTTGTGCTTTTAGCCATGAAACGGCATTGTTTACGTTTTCGGTAGTGGCATAGTTGGTAACTGTGCTGGCCACACCGTTGGTGTATTTGGTCCAGTTGGTATAACTGGGCAATTGACCAATAAAAGGCCCTTCAGCCCAGTCATAGCCAAGTGAGAGCGGACTTATGAGGTTAATGGCCGGTGTGGCCTGTTTCAAGTGCCATTTTCCGATATTTGCCTTAGCTATATTCGGATTGTGCACTTTAAGCAATTTTGGGATGGAAATTTCAGCGGTATCTATCTGATTCGAACCGCCAAGCCCTCCCACAATTCCACCAACGCCGGTTCTAAAGCTATATCTGCCTGTTAAAATGGTGGTTCGGGTAGAAGAACAAACGGGATTGCTCATTAGGTATTTAAACCTAACACCTTTGGCCAAAAGGCTTCTAATATTCGGAACATCAACAGTGTCGACGGAATTTTCGTAAAATCCAAAATAATCCGTACCCAAATCGTCGGCAATTATGATGATGGTATTTCGCTGGGCATTTGCTTCAAAAGATAAAAGCAATGTAAATGCAGCAGCAATGATTTTTAGTTTCATAATGTTTTATTGTTTTCTATAGAAAATCCGGCATCCAAAGGATTGGGTCTCGGGCAGACTTACTTTTTTTTGCTGCAGCAGTTCGTTGATGGCATTTGAAACGTATGCTGTGGCTGTTTCAGGGTGTTCACCATTGTCATCAATCGCGCCGCTGTACCGTATTTTCCATCCATGGGTTTCTTTCCAAATCACAAACGCCATGGGGGTGTGTGCTGCATTGAATTGCTTTCCTACCGATTGGGATGCATCCTGAAGGTATGGGAAATTGAATGAATCTTGTTTTGCTTTTATTTTCATTAAGGCAAAAGTTTCATCTTCATATACCAAAGTGTCCATGCTGTTGATGGCTATCAATGGCACGTCATTTTTAGAGAATTGGGTATTTAAATCATTCATCCTCTTGGTATATAATTTAGCAAACGGACAGTGATTGCAGGTGAAAATAACAATGAAGCCTTTGGCTGACGGATAGTTTTGCGTAGAAACCCAGTTGCCGTTTGCATTGGGTAAACCAAAATCCCTAATAAATGTATTTTGTGGCTGAGTAAACGCTGTTGCAACCAGCAAAAGTGCCAGGCAGGGTAATATGGGCAAACGAAACTTCATTACTCCACCGCAAAGTTTTTGGTAATGCTTTGTTTTGTTTTATTTTCAATTATGGTAATGTGATAAATACCCTTGGATAAATGGCCAATATCTATCCCGTCATGTAAATTGGGTTTTGGCAGCATGAGTTTGGTTCTGCCCAGCATATCGGTAATGATGATATAATAGGCAGAGAGGGATTTATCTTTGAATGCCACATAGATTTTATTGTTTGCCGGATTAGGATACACCGTGAGCGGAATATTGCCGGTTTTATTTTTGTTTGAGCCCGTAGATTCAGTAACCACAAATTGCCCCATCATGCCTTCGTCTTCATGCAGGCTAATGTGGCAGTGATACATGAACGGATGTAGCGGATCGGCGTAATCATCAAACCGGGCAATGAATTTTACAACATTGGATGTTCCGCCACCACCCGGACCACCCATTCTTCCGGGTATAAATACCACATCCTTCCAGCCTGCCTGCGCGGCAGCGGGTGCGGCACCATTTACTGAAATGATATTGAACTCTACATCATGGATATGAAATGGGTGGCCAAAACCGGATGTGCTGGTGATTTCCCAGATTTCAGTATTGCCTAAGTGAACATTGTATTCGTTGAAGTCCATTTTAAACAATTTGTGATTGATAATAAATGCGTTGGGCCCCAGAATGGTAGGATTGGTGACGCCTGTGCTGTCGCTGATGGTGAGTTTTCGGGTAATCGTAGCGTTTGCTGTATTTAGCAAATTTAGGGTTGTTAATGAAGCCGGAATGCTTGTAATAGGATTTGCAGATTGCGAGCCGATATTGATGTGCAGTACATTAAAGTCTTTGTGGCCTAAAAAATTTGCAAAGGGGCCGTTTGGAAAACTTTCACCTCCCGGTATTGCTCCGCCCAGCAAGGAGTTGTATGCTTTAAGATCCAGTGTTGTTCCCGCCTGACCGGTGCAGTTTACCAGAATTTCAATTCGCTCGCCCGCATGCAACAGGTATTTGGTAACGGAAACCGGTGCATTGAGCAAGCCACCATCTGATGCAATAACATAAAATTTTCGGCCGTCACTAAAACCCAAATTAAAGCTGCGTTCTATGGCTGCATTTAATATGCGAAAACGAATAACCTGAGCGGGAACGTTGTATTGAGCTCTGAGGGTCATGTTGGTGAGCATGCTGTCGCCATAAGGAACCGGTGTCATCTGGTTGGATGTGCTAAAGTCTCTGTCTGTGAGTACCAGCGGAATATCATCAACGCCATATTTTCGGGGAAGTGCCAGTGTGCTTTCGATAGAATCGCGCACAATTAGCAGTCCGCCAATGCCTTTGGTGATTTGATCCATAGTCATTTCGTGCAAATGTGGATGATACCAGTATGTTGCTGCGTCGTTGGTTACTTTCCAATAAGGTTTCCAGGTGGTGTTGGGGGGGATAATCTGGTGAGGTCCACCGTCCATAACCGCCGGAAGATGCATGCCATGCCAGTGTATGGTGGTGCTGTCGTTGAGTTTGTTTGTAACATTCATGTGAACCTCATCCCCTTTTTTAACAAACAGGGTAGGTCCCCAGAATTTGCCATTGATACCACCGGTAATGGTTTGTTGTCCTTTATTTACGATCTGTGCAAAGGTGTCTTTGATGGTTAGGTTAAAATTGGTTCCCGATAACGTATCGGGGATCCACATGTTGTTGTATTGGGCATGGGCAGAGATACTGCCAAGGCCAAAAAACATGGTGAAAAGTAATTTCATGGGGTGGAGGTAGTTTGTTTTTATTGCGGGCGGTTAGCCGTTTGGAATTTAAGGCTGTAAAATAAATATCTAATTCATTAGATGCGC